>JBGSKN010000313.1:0-4928 GCA_041741215.1 Erythrobacter sp.
ATCCACCAGCAGCGCCGGGTGCGCTTTGGTTGCGGCACGAAAGGCGGGGTCGATGCCCAGATGAATCTGTACCTGCCCGCTCACGAACCAACAGCCTGCGGGTGACAAGGTGGCGGGTTTGGCCACCTCTTCCAGCCCCAACAGCCCGGCGTAAAAGCCGCGCGCCTGATCCTCGCCCCCTGCGGGAATTGCGATCTGCACATGATCCAGCCCGATAATCGCCATTATTGCCTCTCCGCCTGCGCCACCGCGTCGCTGGCCCGCAGCGCTGATAAAATCCGGTTCAGATGGGCCACGTCCTGCACTTCGATCTCGATGTCATAGGTGGTGAAGGGATGATCGAGCTGGCTTTGAACAAGGCTCGTCACGTTGGCCTTGTTCTGGGCGAAAATCCCCGCCATTTCGGCCAGCGTTCCGGGCCGGTCATACAGCGTCACCGACAATTGCCCCAGCGCCCCGACCGAGCGGCTGCCCCATGCCAGATCGATCCAGTCGCTATCCACCCCGCTGGCCAGTTCAAGACAATCGATTGCGTGCACCAGCACGGTTTCGCCCTTGCGCCGGATACCGACGATGCGATCCCCCGGCACCGGGTGGCAGCAAGGCGCCAGTTCAAACGCCAGACCCGGTGTCAGACCCCGGATCGAAATCGCGCGTTCGCGCCGCGCCCAGTGCTCATCCTCCTCGATCCCGGAGGTGCAGCCGGGAACCAGCGCCTCCATCACCTCGCGGTCGGAAATCTTGGCCGCGCCGATGGCGAACATCAGATCATCGGGTTCATCCATGCCGAGCCGTTCAATCGCGGCGCGGATCGCTTTCTTGCCGATCCGGGCCGGCACGCGGATCGCGATTTCATCAAACAGTTTCGATCCGATCGCCGCCACTTCGGCGCGTTCCTTCAGCCGCACCGAACGGCGGATTGCCGCGCGCGCCTTGCCCGTCACCACAAACCCCAGCCATGACAGCTGCGGCGCGGCGTGCGGGTTCTTGATGATTTCCACCACATCGCCATTGTTGAGCGCGGTGCGCAGCGGCATGTGCCGTCCGTTGATCTTTACCCCCGCCGTCGCCAGCCCAAGATTGGTGTGGACGGCAAATGCGAAATCCACCGCCGTCGCGCCCTTGGGCAGCTGGAACAGCGCGCCCTTGGGGGTGAAGGCAAAGATGCGATCCTGATATACCGCCAGCCGGGTGTGTTCGAGCAGTTCTTCGGCATCGTGGCTTTGTTCGACAATCTCGATCAGATCGCGCAGCCATGCGACCTGTCCATCGGCCTTGCCATCCTGTTTGTAAGCCCAATGCGCGGCAAGCCCGAATTCGTTGCGGCGGTGCATTTCGCGGGTGCGGATCTGCACTTCGACCCGCATCGAATTTTCGTACATCAATGCGGTGTGGATGCTTCGATATCCATTGGTTTTCGGGGTCGAGATGTAATCCTTGAACTTGCCCGGCAAGGCCTGCCACGTGGTGTGCAGCACGCCCAATGCGCAGTAACAATCCTCCTCGCTGTCGGTCAGCACGCGGAAGGCCATGATGTCGGTGACCTGTTCAAAGCTGACATGGCGTTCGGCCATTTTGTGCCAGATCGAAAAGGGGTGTTTTTCGCGGCCCGAAACCTCGACCTTCAAACCGGCTTCGGCAAGGCGTTGCTTGACCATGAGCGCGATCGCATCAACCTGCCCGCCATCCTGACTGCGCAATTGTTCAAGCCGGGTGTTGATGGTTGCGTAGCCTTCGGGCTCCAGTTCGCGAAACGCCAGTGCCTGCATTTCGCGCATATATTCATACATCCCCACACGTTCGGCCAGCGGGGCGTAGATATCCATCGTCTCGCGCGCGATGCGCTGGCGCTTTTCAGGCGATTTGATGAAGTGCAGCGTGCGCATATTGTGCAGCCGGTCGGCCAGCTTGACCAGCAGAACGCGGATATCTTCGGACATGGCGAGCAGGAACTTGCGCAGGTTTTCCGCCGCGCGTTCATTTTCCGGCATCGCCTCGATCTTGGAAAGCTTGGTCACCCCGTCGACCAGCCGCGCGACTTCGGGGCCGAAATGCGCCTCGATATCCTCGATCGTGGCAAGCGTATCTTCGACCGTGTCGTGCAACAGCGCGGTGATGATGGTGGCCTGATCCAGCTTGAGGTCGGTCATCAGCCCGGCGACTTCGACCGGGTGGCTGAAATAGGGATCGCCGCTGGCGCGTTTCTGGGTGCCGTGTTTCTGCACGGTATAGACATAGGCGCGGTTGAGCATCGCCTCATCCGCGTCGGGATCGTATTCGAGGACTTTCTCGACCAGTTGGTATTGGCGCAGCATGTTACGCGTGAATATGGGCGTGGGGGTGCGGGGGGGCAAGCGCGATTGTTGCAAGGGCGAAGAAGAGTGGCTTGGCGGGGGAACTTAGTCGTGTTATAACGGACGTATGAACACAACTCTCAAGATCACCAAGATCGGCAATTCGGCTGCTGTCATCCTCACCAAAGAGGTGTTGGCTCAACTGCGCGCCGAAGTGGGCGACACGATCCACCTCACCCATTCGCCCGAAGGCTGGCACCTTACGCCCTATGATCCCGATTTCGAGCGGCAGATGAGCCTTGCCGAACAGATCATGCGCGAAGACCGCGACATCCTCAAGGTTCTGGCAAAGTAAGCGAACCACCCGATGACCGATCCCCGACACGAGCCGGCTTGGCTCGACAGCCGCATTGCCTATGCCGTCCATGACCGCCAGCTGGCCGAGCATGGCGGCGGCGCTGGACTGCGCGATGCTGGCGCGCTGGAATCAGCGTTGACCCGTCCGATCAATCGCTGGAATTACGGCGAGGATGAACTGGTGCAGCTTGCCGCAGCCTATGCCTTCGGCATTGCCCGCAATCACCCGTTCGTTGACGGCAACAAGCGCACCGCATGGATCATGGCGCGTCTGTTCCTGCTGGCCAACGCGGTCGAGATTGCCTTCGACAAGATGGATGCAACCAACACCGTGATAGCCCTCGCCGCCGGCGAACTCAGCGAAGATGAACTCGCCGACTGGTTCCGGCAGCGGGTGGTGGTGGCAAACTAGCTTCGCCTTACGACCACGTCGCCCTTGGCGGCAGGCTCATCAGGATTGCGTCGATATTGCCGCCGGTTTTCAGGCCGAAGATCGTGCCCCGGTCGTAAACGAGGTTGAACTCGGCATAGCGGCCCCGGTATTCAAGCTGCCGGGCCTCTTCCTCGGGCGTGAAGTCGCTCCCCATCCGCTTGCGCACCAGTGCCGGGAAGATCGCGAGGAACGCCTTGCCGACATCCTGCGTGAAGGCCAAATTGCGGTCAAACGCCGCATCATCGGCGCATTCGAGGTGGTCGTAGAAAATCCCGCCGACCCCGCGATGCACCTGCCGATGGGGGATGTAGAAATATTCATCCGCCCACTTCCTGTAACGTTCGTAATAGGTTGAATTGTGCGGATCGCAGGCGGCCTGCATCGCGGCGTGAAACTCCGCAGTGTCATCGGCATAGGGGATCGGCGGGTTCAAATCCGCGCCCCCGCCAAACCACGCCTTGGTCGTCGTCAGGAACCGCGTGTTCATGTGAACGGCTGGCACGTGCGGGTTGGCCATATGCGCCACAAGGCTTATGCCGGTCGCGACAAAGCCGGGGGCTTCGGCGCTCGCGCCGTTGATCGTGCCTGCGAACTCCTTGGCAAAGCTGCCGCGCACGGTCGAGACATTGACCCCGACCTTTTCGAACACGCGGCCCTTCATCAACCCCTGCACCCCGCCGCCGGGATCGGGATTGCCGCCTTCTTCGCGGTTCCACGGGGTGAATTGGAACGCGGCGTCCGATCCCGCCTCACGCTCGATACTCTCGAACTCGGCACAAATCTGGTCGCGCAAGGCTTCAAACCACACCTTCGCTTGCGCCGTCTTGTCAGACCAATCCATAAACCCCTCAACCCTCCCGTTCGCCCTGAGCTTGCCTGCCCCGGCGAAGGCCGGGGTCGAAGGGCCGTACTGCTTTTGTGACGATGCGATAGAAGAAAGTGCGGGCCTTCGACAAGCTCAGGCTGAACGGTTTTTGGTTGCGCGATCTATGAATGCCCGCAAAGGACAGTTTATGGTTCCCGCTATGTTCGCCCCCTTCCCCTTTGCCGGACACGAAATGCTGCTGGGGCACGGCCGCGCGCTGTACTGGCCGGCGGAACAGGCGTTGCTGGTGGCCGATCTGCATCTGGAAAAGGCCAGCTGGTTCGCGCAGCGCGGGCAGATGCTGCCTCCCTATGACAGCCGGGATACGCTGGAACGGCTGGCGGATGCGGTGCGGATCACCGACGCACGGCGGGTGATCACGCTGGGCGACAATTTTCACGATGACGCAGGCGCGTTGAGGCTTGATCCGCATTGCACCGGAATGCTGGAGGCGCTGACCCGCGCGCTCGACTGGGTGTGGATCACCGGCAATCATGACGCGCAACTGCCGCGCGGGTTCGGCGGGACGATTGCGGCGGAACTGGAGGTTTGCGGGATCAGACTGCGCCACCAGGCCCGCGCGGGGGAGGCTGCGGCGGAGCTTTCGGGGCATTATCACCCCAAGATGCGCATGACGGTGCGGGGCCGCCACATCGCCCGACCCTGCGCGGTTCTTGGGGGCGGCGTTCTTGGACGCGGCGACGATGGGGCCGAGCGGATGATCCTGCCCGCGTTCGGCACGCTGACCGGCGGATTGGATGCGGGCGCGCCGGAAATTCTCGAAGCCCTGCAACCGGCCCACCGGATCGAGGCGCTGATGCCAGCGCGCGGCCAGATTGCCCGGTTCCCGCTGTGGACAGCGGCGGCCTAGGCTCAGGTTCGATATGAGCCGAGCCGACTGCGAGCACTGAACAGCCCCGGCACCAACAAGAAACGCGCCGCAGCCACTTCAGACTGAGACACCACCCACAAATGGCGC
>JBGSKN010000314.1:0-2010 GCA_041741215.1 Erythrobacter sp.
GGCGCGCAAGGTGACCAGTTCGGCCCCTTCGTCGCGCGCCTGCGCCATCAGGCTGGCGAGAATGTCTTCGTTGCTCATGCGGCGTTCTCCTCAGGGCTCAAGCCCAGCATCTGGCGCTTTTCGGCGCGGCTCAGGAAATCGGCGTCCGCGACTTGCGACCACAACCGCTCGCGGTCTTCCGAGAGCGCTGTGATGCGGTCGAGATCGATCCCCAGGGTGACCTCTGGAAACCACGGGGCGAGACCTTCGCGCAGCGCGTCGAACAGCTTGTTGGCGAGCGGCAGCAGCGTCAGCCGCCACAGCGCGCGGTTGGCCTCGCGGTAATTGGCATAGGTGTTGTCGCCCGGCAGCCCGAGCAACATCGGCGGCACCCCGAACGCCAGCGCAATATCACGCGCCGCCGCGCTCTTGAGCGTCGCGAAGTCCATATCGGCGGGGGAGAGCGCCATGCTCTGCCACTTCAGCCCGCCATCAAGCAGCATCGGCCGCCCGGCATTGCTCGCCCCCGAGAAAGCGAAATCGAGCTCGCGCCGCAGCCGCTCGAACTGTTCATGGGCGAGCGTCGCCCCGTCACCGGTCTCATAGACCAGCGCGCCAGAAGGCCGCGCCGCATTTTCCAGGAGCGCGCGGTTCCAATGGGTTGCGGCATTGTGGATCAGCACCGCCTGCCAGGCTGCCTCCAGCGCGCCCGCGCCGCAATGATCGTCGAGCGGATGCATCGCCCGGATCGCGATGATCCCCGGCCAGCCATTCTCATCCTCCACGGCGATGCGCGACGTGCGATTATTGACCGTGTAATCATAACCGCACGGCCAGCCATCCGGCCCGGTCACCACCTTCACCCGTTCGGGCCGCAGCGCGAACAGTTCCACCGGGGTGCCCGATGCGTCCTTGAGGATCTGGACATAGCCATTGCCATGCAGCAGCAGATGCGCGGCCAGCGTCTCGATCAGCGATTGCCCTGCGCTTGTCGCAGCGATCAGCGCGGCGAGGCGCGGGTCATTGCAGGCGAGCGGTGCCTGCCCCACGGCCTCGGCCACGATCCTGACCGAACGCTGGGCAATCGGATTGGCCAGAAAGCCTTCACCAATCGCGCGGGCATAATCATAGCTGCGCGGCCCAGGCCCACCCGCAAACGCCGGGTGCCACCCCTGCATCATGCCGGGCGCAAGCGGCACACGGGTGTGCTCCCCGCCCTTGAAGGCGGAGAGGAGAGTGTCGAGGAGTGCCATCGCAGGCCTTTCAAATTTAGTGAAAAAATTGGTAATGCTGTCCCGGTCACTCTGGACATCTAGGGATGTGGACTGCCATTTGGGTTGATGAGTCGAAAGCTGTTCAAGGCAAAGCGCAAGGCGTTCCGTGTTGGACCGCTTCCGGCCGACTTGATCAACAAGGCTTTGGGCACAGAGTTAGAGACGGCTGACGTGTGGGTAAGCAAGGCCTGTCATGGTCATATTGCCGACGATCCTCCCGAAGATTATCAGGTGGTTATGGCGAACATCATCGATATACTTCGGTCGCCAACATATGCTGGACAAGATGCCCATAATCCGAGAGGGTTTTACCTAGTAAGAAGGATTGAGCTGCCCGTACGGGAACGGGAATTTGCTCTGGTTGCTATCGCGCTGGAATTAAGCGTGCATGGAACATATAATGTGAAAAGCGCCTACACGATTAAGCAACAGGATGTTGACTCCCGTCGATTGAAAGGGGCGCTCAAGGTTCTTTTCTAGAAGAAAAAAGGGGGGAGCAAGCTCCCCCCTTTCGATGATGCAAGCGCGTTGCCAACCGCGATCTCTCGGCTCAAGGCCTCTACTCCAGTTTCCTGAAGTGTGTGGGGTGGCGGTTCCCACCTCTATGCAACATCAAAACGATATCTTACATCGGTTACCGACAGGTTAGTGCCGATCCCGACAACTCCTAAATGCCTACTTTCGGGTGGACATCAAGGGCGTTGCGATGTAAGCATATATGCTTACATCGCAACGCCCTTGATGTCCACCCGAAAGT
>JBGSKN010000315.1:0-8678 GCA_041741215.1 Erythrobacter sp.
GCGGTTCTGCCAGCACAGGCGGTGGCGCTATCGACGCAAAGCTCGCTCGCCAGCCTGCCCGCGATGCTCGACAGCGCCGGGCGGCGGGGGATGCGGGCTTCGACGGCCGACGTCGGGCTGCCGCTGGCGGTGGTGATCTTCCGCGCGACCAGTGCGGCGATGAACCTGGCGGTGGTCTATTACATCGCCGCGCTTGCCGGGATCGAAATTCCCTTCGCCATCGCCGTCGCCGGGGTGCTGATTGCCAGCGTGATCAGCCTCAGCGCGGTCAGCCTGCCCGGATCGATCAGCTTTGTCGTGTCAATCGGGCCGATTGCGCTGGCGATGGGCGTGCCGGTTGAACCGCTGGCATTGCTGGTGGCGGTGGAAATGCTGCCCGACCTGATGCGCACGCTGGGTAATGTCACCATGAACGTGGCGGTGACAAGCGCGGTTGACCGCAGCGTGCGCACGCCTGAAACACCCGTGACTTGAAGCTGCCATGCTTCGACCACATCTGCGTTAACGCAACCAACCATACCACCCAACCTGCCCCAGGAGGACACCATGGCTTTCGCACTTTCCCCGCTTCCCTATCCCGACACCGCGCTGGAACCGGCGATTTCGGCTGAGACATTGTCGTTTCACCACGGCAAGCATCACCAGACCTATGTCGACAAGATGAACGCCGCGATTGACGGCACGCCGCAGGCCGATGCTGCGCTCGAAGCGATCATTGCGGCGTCGCGCGGGAGCAATCAGGGGTTGTTCAACAATGCGGCGCAAACCTGGAACCACGCGTTCTACTGGCATTCGATGGCCCCTGCGACCACCGCGCCTTCGGCTGATCTCGTCGCCAAAATCGATGCCGCGTTCGGCTCGGTCGATGCGCTCAAACAGCAGCTGAAGGATCGCGGGCTTGGCCACTTTGCCAGCGGCTGGGTATGGCTGGCCGAAAAGGACGGCAAGCTCAGCATCGAGGAAACCCACGATGCCGACACGCTGGCCGACAGCACCTTCAACCCGCTGCTGGTGCTCGACGTGTGGGAACACGCCTATTACCTCGATCACCAGAACAAGCGGCCCGCCTATCTGGATGCGGTGGTTGAAACCAAGCTCAACTGGGCTTTTGCATCCGAAAACCTCGCGCGCGGCAAGGTGTGGACTTACGCCTGAAGCGCAGACACATTGATCTGAAAAAAGGCCCGCCCGCAGCAATGCGGCGGGCCTTTTTCTGGCACAAGTCAGCGCCGCGCGCGCGCCTGGCGATCAGGTAAGCGCGCGCGCATAGACCGCATATTCGCGGTTGATCTTGCTCTGGATCGTATCGGCGATGGCGATCATTCCCTGATTATCGTCAAGGATCCACCCGATCTCGCCGCGGGTCGATTGGAAGCTGGTGTTCGCCTGACTGCGGATCGCCTCGATCATCATGAAGGCGAGCTGGCTGGCAAGGCGGCTGTTGTGCAGTTCCTTGAGCACGCCCATCAACGGCACCCGCATCCCAGCGCCCTTGGGGTGCCTGAGCCAGCGCAGCAGGTGGATCCAGCCAAACGGGAACAGCTTCCCGCCGATTTTCGCCAGCGCATCATTCACATCGGGAAAGGTCAGCATGAACGCGACCGGGCGGCCATCGAGTTCGGCGATCATGTTCAGTTCTTCGTGAATGATCGGGCGCAGTTTCTTGCCGGCATAGGCGACTTCGGCGGGAGTGAAGGGGACAAACCCCCAATTGTCCGACCACGCATCATTGAGGATCGCCAGCACGGTGGCGACCTCTTCGTCCCAGCGGCTTTTGTCGACCCGGCGGATATTGATGCGCGCGTTCCTGTGGCCTGATTGCACGATCCGCTGGATCAGAGGCGGGGAATCGCGGGTGATATCCAGATCATAGGTATAAAGCGTCTTTTCGCGGGCATAACCTGCCGCCTCGATCCATCCTGCGTAATGCGCCGGGTGGTGCCCCATCATGATCATCGGCGGATGATCCTGTCCGCTGATCAACAGGCCCGGTTCTTCCCAGACCGAAAGCGAGATCGGGCCGAGCACGCGGTGCATCCCCTCTTTCACCAGCCAGCCTTCGGCCGCGGCCAGCAGCGCGCGCGCCGCATCTTCGTCTTCTGCATCGAAATAGCCGAAAAACCCGGTGCCGGGGCCAAACCCCTGTTCGGCGGGCATGGCGAGCGCGAGTTCATCAATATGCGCCGAGATCCGCCCGACGGGCCTTGTGCCGCGCCGCGCGATGAACAATTGCACCCTGGCATGGCCGAAAAACGGGTTCCGGGCCGGATCGATCAGTTCCAGCTGTTCGGACCGGATCTGCGGCACGAAATGTTCCACCCGCGCCGAAAAGGCCCGGCCCAGATCGACAAAATCGGCGCGCCCGCGCTTGCCGGAGACCGGCTCGATGCTTATTTCCGCGCTGCGCCTTGCTGCATCCGTCACACCGCAGTTCCCATGGTTGTTTTCGATCAAAGCGTCTGTGTCGCGCCTGCGTCATGGACGCAAGCCTGTCGATCACTCTTACCGATAACCCTCGTTTGGCTTACCCCCGCATTTGGAGTAGGGCGAACCCCAGATTTTTGCAGAAAATGGCCCGTAAATGACTGTGCACAAGACGATTGATCCCGCCCGCCCCGATGCGCCTTGCCCCCCGCGCGCGACCCGCAGCCAGTTCATGGTTGAAGACGACAAGGCGATGCTGCGCGCCGCGCGTGATCTGACCAAGGGGCTGGGGCAAGCGCGCCCGGCGATTTACTGGGCCGATATGCTGATCTTTGCGGCCATCGGTTATGCCGGGATTGCGGCGGCGATCATGAGCGGCAGCCTTGGTATCAAGCTCGCCGCCGGGCTGATCGCCGCGCTGGCGATGTATCGCGCGCTGATGTTCATCCATGAACTCACCCATATCCACCGCGATGCGCTGCCCGGTTTCCGCACAAGCTGGAACCTGCTGGTCGGCATCCCGCTGCTCACCCCCAGCTTCATGTATGAAGGCGTGCACACCATCCACCACAAGCGCACCCAATATGGTACCATCGAAGACCCCGAATACCTTCCGCTGGCGCTGATGAAACCGTGGAGCCTGCCGCTGTTCGTGCTGATTGCCCTGCTGGCGCCGGCCGCGCTGCTGGTGCGCGCGGCGGTGCTGGTGCCGCTGGGGGCGCTGATCCCGGCGATCCGCAAATTCACCTGGGAGCGGTTCTCGTCGCTGTCGATCAACCCCGATTTCCGCCGCCGTCCGCCCGAGGGCGATTTTGCCGGCCGGGTGCGCTGGCAGGAAGCCGGGGTGTTTGTGTGGTCATGGGCGCTGATCGGGAGCATTTTTGCTTTCGGCTGGCAGCCGCTCGCCATCGCGTTCGGCGTCCTCTCGCTCACTGCGGTGCTCAACCAGTTGCGCACGCTGGTAGCGCATCTGTGGGAAAACGAAGGCGAACCGATGACCGTGACCGCGCAGTTCCTTGATTCGGTCAACGTGCCGCCGCCGGGGATCGCGGCCGAGCTTTGGGCGCCGGTGGGCCTGCGCTATCACGCGCTGCACCACCTGATGCCGTCAATGCCCTATCACGACCTGCCCGAAGCGCATCGGCGGCTCGCGCGCGAGCTTGGCAGCGGTTCGACTTACGAAGGCGCGAACCATCCCGGCATGCTGGTGCTGGTGGCGCGGATTGCGAAGAGCACGATGGGCAAGCGCGCGGCCTGAGAAAGCCAGCCCGCGCTTATTCTTCGGTGCGGATCAGCACCGTTTCGCCCAGCAGCAGGAACAGGAAAAACGGTGCCCATGCGGCCAGCAGCGGCGGGTATCCGCCAAAGCTGCCCATCGCCAGCGCGGCATTATCGACCACGAAATAGGCAAAGCCCAATGCCATGCCGATGATGGCGCGCACGAACAGCTGGCCTGACCGGGCAAGGCCGAATGCGGCGATCGAACCCAGCAGAGGCATCAGCAGCGCCGATAGCGGCCCCGACAGGCGGTGCCACCATTTGGAACGCATTTCATCAGTATTGCGCCCCGCAGCATCGAATGCATCAATCGTGGCGGAAAGTTCCCAGAAGCTTTGCGCATCGGGATCGACCGATTGTAGCATGATCCGGTCCGGGCTGAGCCCTTCGCCCACCACCAGCGGCGGCAATGTTTCGCTGATCGCGCCGGCGACATCGAACCGTTCGGGCTGTTCCAGCCGCCAGCCGGGCGCGGCATAGGTCGCGCGGGGGCTGCGCACCTGCTGCCGGATGATCCCGCCCGGCGTGCGTTCGTACCAGGTGACGCCCGACAGCACGATATCCTCACCCGTGCCCACCAGCGTTGCGGCAGACAGGATGTTGGGGCCGTCGGTGAGATAGACGTTCGACCGCACATTTTTGGCGCCGGTGGCAGTGGCCGGGATCGGGCCAAACTCCGCCGTCTCCCACGCCTTGAGGCTGGCGTTGGCGCGGGTGAGCACGCGTTCGTTGAAGCCGAAGCTGAGCAGCGAGACCGCCGCCGCCGTCAACAGCAGCGGGAACAACACCTGATGCGTCGAAAGCCCCGCTGCCTTCATCGCCACCACTTCGCTGTTCTGGTTCAACACCACCAGCGTGATCAGCGTCGCCAGCAGCACCGAATAGGGCAGAAAACGCGACGCGAGCTGCGGCAGGCGCAGACTGGCATAGCGCAGGATTTCGGCCTGCCCGTTGCCCTCAACTGCCAGGATCTTGCCGGTCGCCGACAGCAGATCAAGCGCCAGCAGCACCAGCACCAGCATGAACAGCACCGCGACAATGCGCACCACGAACAATTTCGCAAGATACAGCGTCAGCGTGCGCGAGGGGAAGAAATCGAGCTGCATCTGTGCCTAATCCGCCAGGGTTGCCGCGGTTCGGGGCGCGGGGCGATAGGCGCGCTGGGTGCGGCGCCCAAACAGCTTGCCCAGCCGCTTCGACAGCTTGGCCAATGCCGTTTCCAGCGCGCCGATTGCCTGTCCGCCGGGCACATAGGCAACGCGGTAATACATCCAGATGATAAGCGCGGCGAACAGCGCAAACGGCACCCACAGCGCCAGCACCGGATCAAGCCGGCCCAGCGCGGCCACGTCTTCGCCGTATTGATTGACCTTGTGATAGGCAACCACCATCACGACCGAAACAAACACGCCGAGCGCGCTGCTCGATCGTTTGGGCGGGATCGCCAGCGCCACCGCCAACAGCGGCATCAGGAACATCATCACGATTTCGACCAGCCGGAAATTGAAGCTGGCAACACTGGCAGCGCGTTCCTGCGTGGGGGTGCTGCCATTCCAGCCGATGCTGAGCAGTTCGGGCAGGATATATTCGCGGGTGGCATCGCCGCGCGCGCGGAATTGTTCGATCGCGGGCAGGTCAATCGGCAGATCGTGACGGCTGAACGACAATACGCGCGGGGTGCTGTCGCCGCCTTTCTGCATGCTGTTGTCCTGGATGATCGTGCCTTCGGTCAGGCGCAGGATGATCGTATCGGGATTGTCGCGCGTGGCAAGGAACGCCCCTTCATTTGCGCTGATCGACAGCACTTGCCCGCGTTTGTTGGCGACGCGTGCGAAAATGCCGATCAGGCGGCGGCCTTCATCCTCGCTCGCCTCGATGCGGAGCGCCATGCGGTCAGCCAGGGTGGTGAATTCACCGACCTTGATCGAGGCCCCCAGCGCGCCTGATCGCAGTTCGTAATCCATCTGTTCGTAATAATAACGGCTGATCGGCTGGATATAGAATACCAGCGCCACATTGACCGCGACCAGCCCCAGCGTGATCACATAGGGCATTCTGAGCAGGCGGTTATACGACAGCCCGACCGCGCGCAGCGTGTCCAGTTCGGATGAGGTGGCAAGTTTGCGGAAGGCAAGCAACACGCCCAGCAACAGGCCCAGCGGGATGGCAAGGCTGGCAAATTCGGGGATCAGCGCCCCCAGCATCTTGAACACCACCGCCACCGGCCCGCCTTCAACCGCGACGAAATCGAACAGTCGCAGCATCTTGTCGAGCAGCAGCAACGATGCGGCGAGCGCGAACACGCCCAGCATCGGCACGACCGTGAGCCGCAGGATATACCGGTCAACACTGGGGATCAGATTGTGCAAGTGCGGTTCCGTCGATTGCGCGAAGGCCATGACGCCCTAGCGACTTCGGGCCCGCGCGTCATGCCCCCAATTCCGGCGACCGGATCACGCCTTTTCAAGCGTGCATTGCAGCGGGTGCTGGTTCTGCTTGGCAAAATCCATCACCTGATTGACCTTGGTTTCGGCGATTTCATAAGGGAAAACCCCGCACACGCCGACGCCGCGCTGATGCACGTGGAGCATCACGCGGGTGGCCTGTTCCAGATCCATGCTGAAAAAGCGTTTGAGCACCAGCACCACGAATTCCATCGGGGTGTAATCATCATTGAGCATCAGCACTTTGTACTGGTTTGGCTTTTTGGGCTTGGTGCGGGTTTTGGTGGCGACCCCGATCTGGCTGTCGCCGCTGCCTTCATCATCCTTGCCGCCGTCCTCATTCCCTGCGCGCAGGCGATCCGCGCGCCCCAGGGACAGCGCGGCGAGGGCGGCGAGGGCGGCGAGGGCGGGTGGTGGCTGGATCGGCATGAGCCTCCATTATGGGATTTAGCGGCCCATCCGCAAGCGCTTGCTGCGTGGGTGTGCCCCTATCGGGCAAAGTAAAGGGCCGAGCAGACCATTGGTCCGCTCGGCCCGACGCTTTTCAGCGCGCTTTCGTAAACCGGGATTTGGGGAGAGGAGAGAGGCCCGGTTCAGAAACTTGTATGATCAGGCAGCCTTCGAGACCTTCTCGGCGGCGACGCTGGCGCGGTTCGAAATCGGGGCGAAAGCTTCATTGTAGAGCTTCACCCAGGCTTCGGTGCGCTTCGAGCCGAACGAGACCAGAGCATCGAAGTTGCGACGGGCGATTTCGCCCTGCAGCTGCATCAGTTCGGTCGGTGACTTGACGGCGGCAACCTTCTTGGCGTCTTCGGTGACGGTTTCGATCACGGTCTTGCCGGTTTCGATGTCGCTGCGGACAATGTCCTGTGCGCCAGCGAAGAAGATCTTGCCGCTTTCAACGACGGCATCGACGTTCGCCTTGCTGAATTCGCCAGCTTCGGCAGCCAGAACGGAGGTCTTGGCATAGGCGGTCTTCGCACGGGTCTGGACGTCAGCGAGGACTTCCTTGGCGGTGGCGGCGATATCGGTGTTCTTGGCAGTGGCCATGATGGTATCCTTAAGTTTGATGATGGGGTTGGTCTTGGGCGCGGCGGCAGGCTTGCCAGCAATGCGGGCAGCCTTCTTGGCCAGCACGGGCTTTTTGACCGCGGGCTTTGCAGTCGCCGTCTTCTTGACGGTCTTGGCAGCGGGCTTGGTGGCCACGGCCGCCTTCTTGGCGAGCGGGGCCTTTTTCTTCGGCGCTGCGATCTTCTTTGCGGCCGGGGCGGCCTTCGCCGGTTTGGCGGCGTGGACTGCTACAGCGGCTGGCGCTGCTGCGACCTTGGCCGATGCTTCGGCATAGGCTTTTTCAGCGGCGGCATCGATCTTGGCGACCGGGGCGGCGGTGGCAGCGGCAGTGGTTTTGACTTCGGACATGATGACCTCGCTTCATGTTGCACTGCACAAAATAGTGATTGCAACTGCGAAGTCAAGCATTTTTGTGCACTGCACAATAATTCACCAAACCATTGAAAAATAGCTTTTATCAGAAAATCGCCCACTCAGCGTGTCTTGACATAGCGCCCCGGTGCGTCCTCGATTCCCGCATCGCCCTTGCCGCCGGGTGCGCGTTTACCCTTGGCCGGAACGCGCGCATCGGACTGGCGGTGCAGCCATTCCAGCCAGTGCGGCCACCAGCTGCCCGGATGCTCGACCGCGCTTTCGACAAAGGCAGTCAATGATGGCGCCGCGCTGTCCCCGACCCAATATTGATACTTGCCCGCAGCGGGCGGATTGACCACGCCCGCGATGTGCCCGGACCCGGCCAGCAGAAACTCCATCGGCCCGGTAAAGTGCCGGGTGATCCGCCACACGCTTTCGGCAGGGGCAATGTGATCTTCGCGCCCCGCCTGCACGAAGCTCGGCGTTGCCACCCGCGTCAGATCGATCGGGGTGCCATCGGCTTGCATTGCGTCGGGCACCACCAGTTTGTTGTCGCGGTAAAGATCACGCAGGTAATCATTGTGCCATTTGGCTGGCAGATTGGTGACGTCGCCGTTCCAGTGGAGCAGATCGAAGGCCGGGTAATCTTCACCCAGCAGGTAATTGTTCACGACATAATTCCAGATCAGATCGCGGCCCCGCAGCGCGTTGAACGCGGCGGCGAGGTAGCGCCCATCCAGATAGCCTTGCTGCGATGACAACTGCCCGATCATTTCAAGCTGGCCATCATCGATGAAGTTTTTCAGATCGCCGCTCTTTTCGAAATCGACCTGCGCGGTGAAGAAGGTGGCGCTTTTGACCTTGGCGGCCTCACCCCGGCGCGTCAGGATCGCCAGCGTTGCCGCCAGCGTGGTGCCCGCCACGCAGTAACCGATAGTGTGGACGTGGGGCACATCCAGCCGCGTGCGGACATGATCGATCGCGTCAATCTGCGCGCGGATGTAATCATCCCACACCACATCGGCCATGGTTTCGTCGGCAGATTTCCAGCTGACCACGAATACGCTGAGCCCCTGATCCACCGCCCATTTGATGAAGCTTTTCTTG
>JBGSKN010000316.1:0-2501 GCA_041741215.1 Erythrobacter sp.
TCCTGTTCGGCAACGAAGCCTTCCTTCGTTCGGTCGGGCGCGAAGGGCGGGGGCTGCCAGCCTTCCCGACCGATCTGGTGACGCGCGAAGACAAGGCGGCGCTGTCCGATGCGGTGCGCCGCCACGGGCGCGGGCCATCGACCAGCGGCGATGTAGCGGTGCGGCTTGTGGATAGCCCGCAAGAACCGGTGTCGCTTGGCCTTGCAGGCGTGCGCGGGCTGGGCGAGGCGGCGGTGCTGCTGAGCCTTGCGGATTCCAGTCAGGAAAACCAGCTGCGCCGTCAGGTCGCGCAGGCCACAAAAATGCAGGCGGTCGGCCAGCTTGCAGGCGGAGTTGCGCATGATTTCAACAATGTGCTGACCGCGATCATCGGCACTTGCGATCTGATGGCGCTGCGCCATATCCCCGGCGATAGCGATTATGACGATATCCAGCAGATCCGCGCCAATTCCAACCGCGCCGCCGCGCTGACCCGGCAATTGCTCGCCTTTTCGCGCCAGCAGACCTTGCGGCCCGAAATCATCCAGCTGCCCGACGTGGTGAGCGAGGTCGGCCCGCTGATCAAACGCCTGCTGGGCGAAAAGATCACCTATTACGTCCAGCATGATCGCAACCTCGGCGCGGTGCGGGCCGATCCGCAGCAGATGGAACAGGTGATCATGAACCTCGCGGTCAACGCCCGCGATGCGATCCAGTCGCGCGGGAACGGGACGGGGCGGATCTCGCTGCTCACCCGGTCAATGCAGGCCAAACAGGTGCTCCAGCTGGGGTCCGAAGTGCTTCCACCCGCTGACTATACGGTGCTGATCGTTCAGGATACCGGCGGGGGCATTGCGCCGCATGTGCTGCCCAAACTGTTCGAACCGTTCTTCACCACCAAGGAACAGGGCAAGGGCACCGGGCTGGGTCTGTCGACCGCTTACGGCATCGTCAAGCAATCGGGCGGGTTCATCTTTGCCGACAATATTACCGACAAGACGGGGCATGTCACCGGCGCGCGCTTTACCGTCTATTTCCCGGTCCACCGCGGCGAAGCACCCAAAAAACGCGAAGCCCAGCCGCTGGTTTCCTCCGATTGGTCAGCCGGGGGCAGGCTTCTGCTGGTGGAAGATGAAGACACGGTGCGCATCGTTGCCGAGCGCGCATTGGTGCGCGCAGGCTATGATGTGACCGCCTGTGCCAGCGGCGAAGAAGGGCTGGCCGCCATCGCCGAACCGGGCGCGGCGTTTGATATCGTGGTCAGCGATGTGGTGATGCCGGGGATGGACGGCCCGGCGATGGTGCGCGCCATCCGGGCGAAGCTGCCGCAAATGCCGGTGCTGTTCATGTCGGGCTATGCCGAAGAACAACTGCGCCGCGACATTGACATCCCCGACATGCACTTCATCGCGAAACCCTTCAGCGTGGCCGCAATCGGCGACAAGGTGGGCGCGGTGCTGCGTCAGGCACGCGCCGAACAGGAGGCCGCCGCCAAGCCAGCGAAGTAATTGCGGCGGCGGTTGGAAATTATTTTTCGTTCCCTACTTGTTCCTGTGGAACAAATGCGATACATCCTTGGCAAGGGGTGATCGTCGATAACTGCCGATCACCTCTAGGCAAGGTAAGGAGCGCATGCGATGGCTACGCAATTGAAGCTGGTGGAAGAGGACAAGAAAGCCGTGGACCGTCAAAAGGCGCTCGAAGCAGCCCTCGCTCAGATTGATCGGGCGTTTGGCAAGGGTTCAGCGATGAAGCTGGGCTCAAAGGAGACAATGCAGGTCGAATCGATTTCGACCGGGTCGCTGGGGCTGGATATTGCGCTTGGTATTGGCGGCCTGCCGCGCGGCCGGGTGATCGAAGTTTACGGGCCGGAAAGCTCGGGCAAGACCACGCTGGCGCTGCACGTCATCGCCGAAGCACAAAAGGGCGGCGGCACGGCTGCCTTTGTTGACGCCGAACACGCGCTTGATCCGGTCTACGCCAAGAAACTGGGGGTGGATATTGACGAACTGATCGTCTCGCAGCCCGATACCGGCGAACAGGCGCTTGAGATTGTCGATACGCTTGTGCGCTCCAACGCGATTGATGTGCTGGTGATCGATTCGGTCGCTGCACTGGTGCCGCGCGCTGAAATCGAAGGCGAAATGGGCGATTCGCACGTCGGGCTTCAGGCGCGGCTTATGTCGCAATCGCTGCGCAAGCTGACCGGATCGATCAGCCGTTCGCGCTGCATGGTGATCTTCATCAACCAGCTGCGCATGAAAATCGGGGTGATGTATGGCAACCCTGAAACCACCACCGGCGGCAATGCCTTGAAGTTCTACGCCTCGGTCAGGCTCGACATTCGCCGCACCGGGCAGATCAAGGATCGCGATGAGATTACCGGCAACGCAACCCGCGTGAAGGTGGTCAAGAACAAGGTCGCCCCGCCGTTCAAGCAGGTCGAATTTGACATCATGTACGGCGAAGGCATCTCCAAGATCGGTGAAATCGTCGATCTGGGGGTCAAAGCCGGGCTGGTT
>JBGSKN010000317.1:0-10547 GCA_041741215.1 Erythrobacter sp.
CCGCACATCGACAGCTTCCTCGACGATGGTTCGACCAAGGAGGAATGGAAGATGGTGGTCGAGACCAAGAAGATCCTCGACCCCAAGATCAAGCTGACCGCGACCTGCGTGCGCGTGCCGGTGTTCGTCGGCCACTCCGAAGCGGTGAACATCGAGTTCGAGAACGAGATCTCGGCCGAACAGGCGATGGACATCCTGCGCGAGGCGCCCGGCGTGATGCTGATCGATAAGCGCGAGGACGGCGGCTATATCACGCCGGTCGAATGCGTCGGCGATGCCGCGACCTTCGTCAGCCGCGTGCGCGAGGACCCGACGGTCGAGCACGGCCTGACGCTGTGGTGCGTCTCGGACAACCTGCGCAAGGGCGCCGCGCTCAACGCGGTGCAGATCGCCGAACTGCTGGGGCGACGGCATTTGAAGAAGGCGTAAGCGATGCGGCTGGCACTTGTCCCCCTTGCAGCCGCGCTCGCTCTCACCGGCTGCGATAGCGGCGATGTGCCAAGCCCGACGCAGCGACAGCAGGGCGAAGCGGCGGCGCAGGCCGTGCCCGCCGATGTTGTCGAACTGCGCGCCGAAGGGCTGGCGGCTGGGCCTGAGGCGTTCTATTTCGCTGCCGGTCAGACCGAGGTTGAGGCCGCGCTCGCGCGTGCGCTTGGCGCGCCGCTGCGCACGGGCTCCAACGGTGAGTGCGGGGCGGGGCCGATCACCTTTACCGATTTCGCGGGCGGGCTGACCGTGCATTTTCACCAAGCCCGTCTGGTCGGATGGAACTGGCGCGCTGCGCAGGACGGCGATCCCCCGGCGAGCGGCACGGTGCGGCTGGCGGGCAATGTGCAATTGGGCAGCCCGCGCAGCATAGTGCAGGCCGCGCCGGGTTTCGCGCCGGTCGAAGGCAGCACTCTGGGCGAGGAATTTGCGCTCGGCGGCCGGATCGGCGGCTTGATCGAAGTTGATGCGGCGGCGATGCTATACGCGGGCACGCAATGTTTTTTCAGGTGAGGGCACAGGCATGACATTGACCGCTGATCTCTATTTCAGTTTCCGTTCGCCCTATTCCTATCTGTCGGTCGGGCGGTATCGCGCGATGACCGAGGAATATGACCTCGAAATCGCGCTGCGTCCGGTCTATCCGCTGGCGCTGCGGCAACCCGATTTCTTTGAGCGCAATCACCCCAACTGGCTGGGCTACACCATGCGCGATATGTTTCGTGTGGCGCAGTTTCACGGCATTGCTTTTGGCCCGCCGCGCCCTGATCCGATCGTTCAGGACATGGCGACCCGGAAAATTGCCGCCGATCAGCCCTATATCCGCCGGATCACCCGACTGGCGCAGGCCGCCGCGCTGCGGGGCAAGGGGCTGGCTTTCGCGCATGAAGCGGCGCAGCTGATCTGGGGCGGGGCAGAAGGTTGGAACGAAGGTTCGCACCTTGCCGATGCATCCGCCCGCGCCGGACTGGACTGGGCGGCGATCGAAGCCGAAGCCGCTGGCGAGCCGGACGCGCTCGACAGCGAAATCGCCGCCAATCAGGCCGCGCTGGAGGCGGCGGGCCATTGGGGCGTGCCGACGCTGGTGTTTGAAGGCGAACCGTTTTTCGGGCAGGACCGGATCGAAATGGTCAAATGGCGGATGGAGCAGCAAGGGCTGGCGCGGCGTGAGCGTTGAGCGCTTTACCTCCTTCGATGGCACCGGCCTTGCCGTCCATGTTCAAGGTGAAGGCCGCCCGGTAATCCTGTTGCACGGGCTGTTTTCTTCGGCCCATATGAACTGGATCAAATGGGGGCACGATACGCGGCTGGCGGCGGGGGGTTTCCGGGTGATCATGCCCGATTTCCGGGTGCACGGCGATAGTGATGCCCCGCAAGATCCGGCGGCATACCCCCCGCAGGTGCTGGTGCGCGATATTGCCGCGCTGATCGATCATCTGGGGCTGGAAGATGGCGAATATGACCTCGGCGGATTTTCAATGGGCGCGCGCACGGCGGTGCATGGCTGCGCCAAGGGCGTGTTCGCCCCGCGCCGTCTGGTGATCGCCGGGATGGGGGTATCGGGCCTGGCCGAATGGCAACGGCGCGCGGGGTTCTTCACCCGCGTGATCGACGAGTTCGACACCATCACCCGCGACGATCCGGCCTGGCTTTCGCGCCAGTTCCTGAAATCACAGGGCGTTGACCGGACGGCGGCGCGGCTGCTTCTGGCGGCGTTTGAGGATCTTGACCTTGCCAGCCTTGCCAACATCACCTGCCCCGCGCTGGTAATCAGCGGGGATCGGGATGAGGATAATGGCTCGGCGCAGGAACTTGCCGCGCTGCTGGCCGACGCGACCTATGCCGAAATCCCCGGCGGGCACCTCGATTCCGCGACCAGGCCTGAACTGGGCGAGGGGATCGTGCGCTTTCTGACGGCTTGATTCGCGCCGCGTGGCAGTCCACACCGCATCCCATTGTCATCGAATAGACTTATGGGAACCCCGACCATGAAACTTTCTGCCTCGCTGCTGCGCTGCTGCGCTGCCACCCTTGCTATTGCCGCTGCCACGCCGCTGGCCGCGCAAGCAACGCCTGCCCCTGCCGAACAGGCGAGCGCGCAATACCCGCTTACCCCCGCAGGCGCACAGGCGTGGATCGCCGCGGTTGAGGCTGATCTGGCTGCTTTCTCGGTGGAATATGGCCATATCTCGTGGCTCAAAGCGACCTATATCAACCATGACAGCGATACGATGGCGGCCAAATATGGCGCGCAATTGACCCTGAAGCGGGTTGCCTACGCCAATGAGGCGGCGCGCTATGCGCAGATCGCCGGGCTGGATGGGGAAACCGCGCGCAAGCTTGATATGCTGCGCAACGGCGTTTCAATGCCCGCGCCTGCCACCCCCGGCGCGGCCGAGGAAATGAACGACATCGCCACCCGCCTCGGCTCGGCCTACGGGCGCGGCAAGGGGACGCTGAACGGTGCGCCGATCAATGGTTCGGATATTGAGGCGGAGATGGGCAATCTCGAACGTTCGCCCGATGAGCTGAAGGAAATGTGGGCGAGCTGGCACGACAATGTCGGCGCGCCGATGCGGGGTGACTACACCCGCATGATCGGCATCGCCAATGATGGCGCCAAGGAGCTTGGTTTTTCCGATCTCGGCGCGATGTGGCGGTCAGGCTATGACATGAGCCCTGATGAATTCGCGGCCGAAACCGAGCGGATGTGGCAGGAGGTCAAACCGCTTTATACCGCGCTCCACACCTATGTCCGCGCGAAGCTGAACGACAAGTATGGCGATCAGGTGCAGCCGCGCACCGGCCCGATCCGCGCCGATTTGCTCGGCAATATGTGGGCGCAGGAATGGGGCAATATCTACCCCCTCGTCGCCCCGGAAGGCGCGGGCGATATCGGTTATGACCTGACCGATCTGATCGCGCAGAAAAACCTCGATGCGGTCGGGATGACCCGTGTGGGCGAGCAGTTTTTCTCCTCGCTGGGGTTTGAACCTTTGCCCGCGACATTCTGGGAACGCAGCCAGTTCACCAAACCGGCTGACCGCGAAGTGGTGTGTCACGCTTCTGCCTGGAACATCGACAATGTCGATGATCTGCGCATCAAGATGTGCATCAAGCAGAACGCTGATGACTTCACCACGATCCACCACGAGCTTGGCCATAATTACTACCAGCGCGCCTATAACCAGCAGGATCTGCTGCATATGGACGGCGCGAATGATGGCTTTCATGAGGCGATCGGCGATATGATCGCGCTGTCGATCACGCCCGAATACCTCGTGCAGATCGAAATGCTGACCCCCGATCAGGTGCCAAACGCCGACAAGGACATCGGCCTGTTGCTGCGCCAGGCGATGGACAAGGTGGCGTTCCTGCCGTTTGGCCTGTTGCTGGACCGCTATCGCTGGAGCCTGTTTGACGGTTCGATCCCCGAAGCGGCGATGAATACCGGCTGGAATGATCTGCGCGCGGAATATCAGGGCGTGGTTCCCCCGGTCGAACGCAGCGCCGATGGCTTCGATGCGGGCGCGAAATATCACATTCCGGGCAACGTATCCTACACCCGCTATTTCCTTGCGCGGCTGTTGCAGTTCCAGTTCTACAAGGCCGCGTGCGACACCGCCGGGTGGGAAGGGCCGCTGCACCGCTGTTCGTTCTACGGCAACAAGGATGTCGGCGCGAAATTGAACGCGATGCTCGAAATGGGCGCGTCGAAGCCCTGGCCCGATGCGCTGGAGGCCTTCACCGGCGAACGGCAGATGAACGGCACCGCGATGGTCGAATATTTCGCCCCGCTGCTGGCGTGGCTGGAAGAACAGAACAAGGGCGAGGAAGCGGGCTGGTGATGCGACGCGGGGCCGGCATCATCGCGGCGGGCGCGCTGCTGGCGATCACTGCCTGCGCGCCCAATGCCGGGGTTGCGCAGGCAGGCGCGGCGGCGCAAATGCCGCCCACGCTGTTCGTCGCGGCCAAGCGCGGTAACACCTTGTCGAAGGTCGATCTGGCGAGCGGCAAGGAAGTGCGTCGCCTGCCCAGCTGTACCAATCCGCACGAGCTCGCGACCTCGCCCGATGGCAAGCATGTCGCGCTCGCCTGTTATGGCGGCACTACGGTGGACATCTTCGATACAGGCAGCCTTGAACGGGCGGTCAGCATCGACCTTGGCGACAAGGCCCGGCCGCACGGGATCGTCTGGCACGCTAACGGCGATCTTTACGTTACGGCTGAGGGGCGGCGATCAATATTCCGGATTCGCAAGCCTCTGGATGATGCGCGCGCCCTGTTTGAATATGGCACGGGGCAGGATGGCAGCCATATGATCGCCGTGGCGCCTGATGCGCGTATCGCATGGACCACCGATCTCGGCTCGCGCACCGTGACGCGGGTTGATCTGCTGACGCGCCGCGCGCCTTTGTCGGTGGCGGTGGGTGAGGAGCCGGAAGGCATTGCGCTTGCCCCCGATGGCCGCACGCTGTGGGTTTCGGCGCGCGGTTCCAATCAGGCCTTTGCGCTCGATCCGCAGACGATGCAGGTGCGCGAGACGGTTGCCACGGGCCGCTTCCCCCTGCGCATCGCGGTGCGCCCGCAAGGCGACGTGGCGGTGACGTCCGATTTGCAGGACGGATCGCTCAGCGTGATCGACACCGCCAACGCCAAGGTGATCCGCACGATTGCCGTGTCCGGCCCGGATGAGGCGCAGGCGCGGTTTCAGGTGACGATCCTGTGGTCTGCCGACGGCGCGCGCATCTATGCCGCCGAAACCGCCAGCGATACCGTTGCCGAAGTTGATTACGCCACCGGCACCGTGCTGCGCCGCCTGAAGGTGGGCGAGGGCGGGGACGGGATGGCGATCCTGCCTTGAACACCGCCCGCACCTTGCCCGTGGTCGGCTGGCGCGAACTTGTCAGCCTGCCCGAACTTGGGCTGGCAAATATCCCCGCCAAGATCGATACTGGCGCGCGGACGTCATCGCTGCACGCGATCGTGCTCGATGATTGCATGCGCGGCGGCGAGCGTTTTGTGCGGTTCGCGGTCGATTGGGGCGGGGTGAGCCACGCCTGCGAGGCGGTGCAGGTCGACGTGCGCGGCATCACCAGTTCCAACGGCGAGCAACAGCAGCGGTTCGTCATCAAGACGCCGCTTGCAATCGGTAAACTCTGGTTCAGGGCAGAAATCAGCCTGGCGGATCGTTCGCAAATGCAATTTCCGCTGCTGATCGGGCGCACTGCGCTCAGGCGGAGAATGGTGGTTGATAGTGGTCATTCGTGGCTGCAATCACCCGCAGATGCGGATAAGGGGCGGCTCGGCCGGTAGAATGCCGGGCTTGAAAGGTATCTCATGAAAATCGCGATGCTGGCGCGCAACGCCAATCTCTATTCGCACCGGCGCCTGAAAGAGGCAGCCGAGGCGCGCGGCCATACGTTCGACATCCTCAACACGCTGCGCTGCACGGTGCATATCGCCAGCCATCGGCCACAGGTTTTCTATAACGGTACGCCGGTCGAAGCCTACGACGCGGTGATCCCGCGCATCGGCGCTTCGATCACCAATTATGGTCTTGCGATCCTGCGCCAGTTCGAAATGCGCGGAATCTGGTCGCTGAACGAGAGCGTCGCGATTGGCCGCAGCCGTGACAAGCTGCGCAGCTTGCAGATTCTCGCCAAACACGGGCTGGGCCTGCCGCTGACCGCCTATGCCAATGACCCCAAGCAGGCCGAGGAGATTATCCGCGCGGTCAAAGGCCCGCCGGTGGTGATCAAACTGATCGAGGGCACGCAGGGCATCGGGGTGGTGCTGGCCGAGACGATGAGCAGCGCCAAATCGGTGATCGAGGCGTTTCGCGGGGCCAATGTGAACATTCTGGTGCAGGAGTTCATCAAGGAAGCCGGCGGCACCGATATCCGCGCGCTGGTGGTGGGGGGCAAGGTGGTTGCGGCGATGAAGCGCACCGGCGCGGCGGATGATTTCCGATCGAACCTTCACCGCGGCGGCAGCGCGCAGGTGATCAAAATCACGCCCGAAGAACGCTCCACCGCGGTGCGCGCGGCCCGGCGGATGGGGCTGAACGTGTGCGGGGTGGACATGCTGCGCAGCAATCACGGCCCCGTCATCATGGAGGTCAATTCCTCGCCCGGACTGGAAGGCATCGAAAGCGCGACCGGCAAGGACATCGCCGGGCAGATCATCGACTTCATCGCGGCCAATGCGAAGGACGGGCAGACCAAGACAAAGGGGCGGGGGTAGGGTCTATCCAGACCCTTCGTCGTGCCGGGGTGACGCAAAGTGGCGGAGGCGGGAAGTCACCTGAACGGCGGCTCGTTGAACGCCCGCAGCTTGCGGCTGTGCAACCGGTCGCCCTCATCCCTCAACCGCGCCACGGTGACGATGCCGATCTGCAAATGCGCCGCGATGGCTTCTTCGTAGAACTTGTTGGCCTGTCCCGGCAGCTTGATTTCGCCGTGCAGCGGCTTGTCGGAGACGCACAGCAGCGTGCCGTAGGGCACCCGGAAGCGATAGCCCTGGGTGGCGATGGTCGCGCTTTCCATGTCGATGGCGATCGCGCGGCTTTGCGAAAACCGCTTAGCTGACGAGGAATAGCGCAGTTCCCAGTTGCGATCATCGGTGGTGACGACTGTCCCGGTGCGCATCCGCTGTTTCAGGTTCGCGCCCTGCACGCCCGAAACTTCCTCGGCTGCCTTGGCAAGCGCCTGCTGCACTTCGCCAATCGGCGGGATCGGCACTTCGGGCGGCAGCACGGCGTCGAGCACGTGGTCATCGCGCAAATAGGCGTGGGCGAGCACGAAGTCGCCGATCTTCTGGGTCGAGCGCAGCCCGCCGCAATGGCCGATCATCATCCATGCATGGGGCCGCAGCACCGCTAGGTGATCGCAGATCGTCTTGGCGTTGGACGGGCCGACGCCGATATTGACCAGCGTTATCCCGCGCCCGTCCTCGCGGATCAGGTGATAGGCCGGCATCTGGTGTTTGCGCCACGCGGTGTCGTTGAGCTGGTTCTGCGCATGGGCGGTCGGCTCGCGGATATCGAGGCCCGCCGCGCCGGTCAGCGCGACATGGCCATCCTTGCCGATCTGGGTGGCACCCCAATTCACGAATTCATCGACATAGCGGTGATAGTTCGTAAACAGGATGAAGTCCTGAAAATCGCTGACCTCGCTCCCGGTGTAATGCTTCAGCCGCGCGAGCGAATAATCGGTGCGCAGCCCGTCAAACAGCGACAGCGGAATGTTGTTTGTGCTGTCGATCTCGATCCCGTCGGCCAGTTCATCACCGATCAGCGCAAGGTCGGTTGAGGGGAAATGGGCTGCGATATCCATCGGCGCGATCCCGACCATCGCCGCACCGGCCTCACCATCAAGCACGTAGGGGAAGGGGATTTCCTGATGCGAGCGCCCGACGCTCACCTCGACTTCGTACTCGGCTGCAATCAGCTGGAGCTGTTCGGTGAGGTATCCGGCGAACAGATCCGGCCGGGTAATGGTGGTGGTATAGGTGCCCGCCACCTCCAACCGGCCAAACGCCCGGCTGCGATCGATCGGGGCGCCAATTCCGGCATAGCGCAAGGTGATCTGCGGATAGGAATAGCTGCCATCCTCACGCTTGCGCGGGGGCGGAATGGTGCCATCCCGGCCAAAGGCGATCACATCCTCGCGCAAACTGCGAACGGCTTCGTCGTAATGGTGCTGCAGCTGGGCGAGAATGCTGGGAATATCGATCATGACAGCAGCATAGCTCCTTGAAGGGAAAGATCAAAGACAGGCTGAAATCGGGCCAGCCCCGTTTACAATAAGGGCGCGAGGATCAAGCCGATCCCCGCGCCCTTCTGATTGGCGGTGGCCGTGAAGGCCGGAAGCGATCAGGCGTCGTCGTCGTCGTCACCGTTGTCGAGCAGTTCAGCGGGGATTTCGCCCGGCTCAAGGTTGGGGTCGATGCGGGTGGCATCGGCCTGTTCCTCAATCTCACGCTGTTCGTCTTCGAACATCTGCGACAGCACGTCCACGCCTTCGCTCTGCAGCTTGGCTTCATCGTCCGAACGCGCGACATTGGCCTTCACCGTCACGCGCACTTCGGGGTGAAGGGCAACGGTGACATTGTGCATGCCGATGTTCTTGATCGGCGCGCCAAGGATGACCATGCGCTTGTCGACGGTATGGCCCTGATCGGCAAGCCCGGCAACGATGTCGCGCACGCTGACCGAGCCATAGAGCTGGCCTGCGTTCGATGCGGCGCGGATCAGCACCACTTCTGCGCCTGCCACGGCTTCACCCTGCTTTTCAGCGCTGGTGCGGCGTTCGGCGTTGTCGGCTTCGAGCCGTTCACGGTTGGCCTCGAACACCTTGCGGTTGGCTTCGTTGGCGCGCAGCGCTTTTTTCTGCGGGAGCAGGAAGTTGCGCGCATAGCCATCTTTCACAGTGACAAGGTCACCGATCGAGCCGAGCTTTTCGATACGCTCAAGGAGAATGATGTTCATTGTCGCTTCTCCCTACTTCACGATGAACGGCAAAAGGCCGATCTGGCGGGCGCGCTTGATCGCCTGGGCGAGCTCACGCTGCTTCTTGGCAGAAACGGCGGTAATGCGCGACGGCACGATCTTGCCACGTTCGGACATGAAGCCCTGCAACAGGCGCACGTCCTTGTAATCGATCTGCGGGGCATCCTTGGCCGCGAACGGGCAGGATTTGCGGCGGCGGAAAAACGGGCGGGTCATCAGTCGCGCTCCTCACGGGTTTCGCGGCGCTTACGCTCGCGGTCGTTCTTGCGCATCATCACAGACGGGCCTTCCTCGTGTTCTTCCACGCGGATGGTCACGTAACGGATGACGTCTTCGTTGATACGGGTCTGGCGTTCGAGTTCTGCGATGACCGAGCCGGGGGCGTCGATGTTGAGCAGCACGAAATGCGCCTTGCGGTTGCGCTCGATCTTGTAGGCGAGCGACTTGAGGCCCCAAGTTTCGGTCTTGGTGACCTTGCCGCTGCCTGCTTCGATGATTTCGGTGGCTTGCGCCGCCAACGCGTCAACCTGAGCTTGGCTCAGATCCTGACGCGCAAGAAAGACGTGCTCATAGAGCGCCATCTTGCGTCCTTTCACTTCCTGCCGATCGCTGGCTGATCCGTTCAAGTTGAACGGGGCCCCTCCGGCTTTCTTCGATAAATCGCCGGGCGGTTCCCATGCGATGCGCGGCCCCTTACAGCTTTCGGATGCGAATGCAAGTCTTGCTCGGCGGGAACAGGCAGGGCAAGCGCGGGTTGCACTGCCGACAACATCGCCGACAACATCGCCGACAACAAAGGGAAAATATTCGTGCCATCAGGACTGGTCGCGCTACTCGACGACATCTCGGTGATCGCCAAGGCGGCATCGGCCTCGATTGATGACATCGGCGTCGCCGCTTCAAAGGCCGGCGCAAAAACCGCTGGCGTGGTGATTGACGATGCGGCGGTGACGCCGAGTTACGTCACCGGCCTCAGCCCGGCGCGTGAGCTGCCAATCATCTGGAAAATCACCAAGGGCAGCTTGAAGAACAAGCTGTTGTTCCTGCTGCCCGGCGCGCTGGTGTTGTCCGAATTCTTGCCGAGCGCGATTATCTGGCTGTTGATTCTGGGCGGTTCCTATCTGTGTTACGAAGGCGCGGAAAAGGTGCTCGAAAAGCTCGGGCTGGGCAAGCACGGTGCGACGTTGGAGGACGAGATCGTCGATCCGGTGGCGTTTGAGAACGAGCGCGTCGGCGGCGCGATCCGCACCGATTTCATCCTTTCAGCCGAGATTATGGCGATTGCCCTCAATGAAGTCGCCGATGAGACGCTGGTGATGCGCGGCGTGGTGCTCGCGGTGGTGGCGATTGCAGTGACCGTGGCGGTTTACGGCGCGGTCGGTTTCATCGTGAAGATCGACGATATCGGGCTGCACCTCACCAAGCAGGCCAGCGCTGCCAAGCAGTCTTTCGGGCGGTTCCTGCTGCGCTTCGTGCCCAAGCTGCTGACCGCGCTGTCGATCATCGGCACGGTGGCGATGCTGTGGGTCGGCGGCGGGATTATCGTCCA
>JBGSKN010000318.1:0-5909 GCA_041741215.1 Erythrobacter sp.
CCGGAACCGCTGGGGCCGGGGCTGACAGCGGCGCATCTGAAAGCAGCGCTGGCGGGCAAGGCGCAGGCGATCAAATTGTGCCTGCTCGATCAGCGGGTCGTGGCCGGCCTCGGCAATATCTATGTGTGCGAGGCGCTGTGGCGCGCGGGCATCCGCCCGGTCAAAGCAGCGGGCAAGGTCACGCAGGCCCAACTGGCGCGGCTGGTGCCCGAAATCATCGCCGTGCTCGAAGCCGCAATCCGCGATGGTGGATCGAGTTTGCGCGATTACGCCCGGCCCGATGGCGAGCTTGGCTATTTCGCCAGCCGCTTTGATGTCTATGGCCGCGAGGGCGAGGCGTGCCACCGCGATGATGGCGGGACGATCCGGCGCATCGCTCAGGGCGGGCGGAGCACATGGTTCTGCCCCATTTGCCAGAAGTAGGGGAGAATCGTTGACCTTGCGCGCCCTTCCGACTATGCGCGCTGCTTTCCGGCGGTAGGGCCATGCGTCAGCTCGCCCACTTTCGAGCAAACCGTCACCAATTCCACGGCTGCATCAAGCGGCCTGAACCAAACGCGAGACAGACACGAATATGGCAAACACGCCGCAAGCCAAAAAGCGCATCCGCCGCAACACCGCCCGCGCCGAAATCAACGGTGCGCGCATCAGCCGCATCCGCAGCTTCATCAAGAAGGTCGAATCGGCCTGCGAAGCCGGTGACAAGGAAGCAGCCGCGACCGCGCTCAAGGCGGCCCAGCCCGAAATGGCGCGCGGCGTAGCCCGCGGCGTGCTGCACAAGAATACCGTGGCGCGCAAGATGTCGCGTCTGGTGCGCCGAGTCGCCACGCTCTGATTCGCATTTCGCAGTTCCCGTGAATTTGCTTAAAAGGGCATTTACGGGTTGCAAAAGATGCAAGTTACCTTCCGGGCCGCGCTGAACCAGCGCGGCCCGTTTTGGTTTGTGGCGATTGTGACAGCGTGAACCCCCACAAATGTCAGGATTCCTCGCGATTCGCATGGTATCCCACCCGGTTATTCAGTGATTTCATACACTTGAATGCAAGTCTGCGGCATTGCGCCGAGTCAACAGGAATATTTCACTTTTTTTAAAAGTCCGTGCTTGCGCAAACCCGCAGGGAGTTCTTTAGATAGTCCCTGCCCGGCGCGAATGAGCTTGGGTCTTTACAAACTGGCCGACAGGGGGGGCTCTGGAAACTTCGTTTCCGGAGAAGGCAAGCTATTGCCTGTCGCAATGGGGAAGGCATGATTTCGCGAACCATCGGGGTGCGCGAAGGCAGGCATTGATTGGGGACGAGATTGTGCAGAGAATCGACAAGGCGCGGACATCCGGGCGACAGGCGGATGAACATCTGATGGAAGACGCAGAAGCCGTAAACCTTGCCGCCGACTGGTCGGATATCAGCCAGGGCCTGCGCAAGGATCTGGGCCACCAGTTGCACAGTCAGTGGATCAAGCCGATCCAGCTTGGCAATATCAACCGCGAAACCGGCACGCTCGATCTCTATCTGCCGACCGAATTCTCCGCCAACTGGGTGCGCGATCGCTTCCATGAACGGTTGCAGCTGGCGTGGAAAATCGCGCGCAGCGAAGTGCGCAGCGTCAATATTCAGGTGCATCCTGGCCGCCGTCAGCTGCCCGAACTGCGGCTGGACGATGGCCGCCGCGCCGCCAATGATGGCGCATCGGCGCTTGCGATGGCGGCAGGCGCGATGGGCGATGCCAGCTTCACCTCATCGGTCGGGCTTGATCCGTCGCTGACCTTTGCGGCTTTTGTCACGGGCGAAGCGAATGTGCTCGCCTGCAACGCAGCCCAGCGCATGGCCGCGCTTGAACAGCCGCAATTCTCGCCGCTCTATCTCAAGGCGGCGACCGGGCAGGGCAAGACCCACCTGCTCCACGCGATCGGCCACGCCTATCTGCAAAGCCACCCGCGCGCGCGCATCTTCTACTGTTCGGCCGAGCGTTTCATGGTCGAATTCGTGCAGGCGCTGAAATCCAGCCAGACCATCGAGTTCAAGGCACGGCTGCGCAGCTTTGATCTGCTGCTGGTGGACGATATCCAGTTCATCATCGGCAAGGCGAGCGCGCAGGAAGAACTGCTTTACACCATCGATGCGCTGCTGGCCGAAGGCAAGCGGCTGGTGTTCGCCGCTGACCGCGCCCCGCAGGCGCTGGACGGGGTGGAACCGCGCCTGCTTTCGCGTCTGTCGATGGGACTGGTCGCCGATATCCAGCCTGCCGATATTGAACTGCGCAAGAAAATCCTGGTGTCCAAGCTGACCCGCTTTGCTGCGATTACGGTGCCCGATGACGTGATCGAATTCCTCGCCCGCACCATCACCCGCAATGTGCGCGAGCTGGTCGGCGGGTTGAACAAGTTGATCGCCTATGCCCAGCTGACCGGGCAGGAAGTCGCGCTGCAACTGGCCGAAGAACAGCTGACCGACATCCTGTCAGCCAACCGCCGCCGGATCACCATCGACGAGATTCAGCGCACCGTGTGCCAGTTCTACCGCATCGACCGCGCCGAAATGAGCAGCAAGCGACGCGCGCGCGCGGTTGTCCGCCCGCGTCAGGTGGCGATGTATCTGGCGAAAGTGCTGACCCCGCGCAGCTACCCCGAAATCGGGCGCAAGTTCGGCGGGCGCGACCATTCCACCGTGATCCACGCGGTGCGTCTGATCGAGGATCTGCGCACGCGCGATGCCGATATGGACGGCGATGTGCGCAGCCTGCTGCGCCAGCTCGAAAGCTGACCGCTAACGGTTAATTCGCACATAGTTTTCACAGGCTTTGTACCGCACTTTCGACAGGCTGATCCACAGACCTGTCGACAGGCGGCGCACAGGTTGTAAACAGCCTGCCCATGCCCAACACACCGCTTTCTCCCGACCTGATCGACCTGCCTGCCGGTTGGCTTCCCGCAGTGCTGCGCGGCATCAAGGGCCAATGCCCGCGCTGCGGCGCGGCGGCGCTGTTCCGCAAATGGCTCAAACCGGTGGATCAATGCCCGCATTGCAAGCAGGATTGGTCGGCCCAGCAGGCCGATGATTTTCCCGCCTATATCGGGATATTCGTGGTCGGCCACCTGCTTGCCCCGGTGGTGATCGCGATGATCGGCACCTTCGGCATGTCCGCATGGGCAACGCTGGCGATTATCCTGCCGGTGGCGGTGGCGATGCTGCTGGGGATGCTGCAACCGACCAAGGGCGCGGTGATCGGGTTCCTGTGGTGGCACGGGATCGGCGCGTTCCGGCAGGAACGGCGCGCGGCTTCGTCCAAGGACGAGCCATGAGCCTGCCGCCTGCCCCCCTGTCTCCGTCCCGGCTTGACCGATTCGCCCGCCATATCGTGCTGCCCGAACTTGGCGGCGCAGGTCAGGTCAGGCTGGCGCAGAGCCATCTCGCCATCATCGGCCTTGGCGGAATCGGCTCGCCCGCGCTGCAATACCTCGCGGCGAGCGGGATCGGGCGGCTGACCCTTGTCGATGATGATGTGGTCGATGTCAGCAACCTGCAACGCCAGACGATCTTCACGCAGCGCGATGTCGGCTATGGCAAGGCGGTTTCGGCGCGGCGCTGGCTCGCCAATTTTGACGATTCGCTGGCCGTCGACGTGTCCGACGCGCGGATCACGCCTGCGAATGCCGCCGGGTTGATTGCAGGCGCGGATCTGGTGCTGGACGGCACCGACAATTTCGCCACCCGGCTGGCGGTGTCGGACGCCTGCGTGGCGGCGGGGATACCCTTGCTGTCCGCCGCCGTCGGGCGGTTTCAGGGCCAGGTCGCAGCCTTTGCCGGGCACTTGCCGGGCGAGGCGTGCTATCGCTGCTTTGTCGGCGATGCCTTCGATGCCGAAGATTGCGATACCTGCGCCGATGACGGGATGCTGGGCGCGATGGCCGGATGGGCGGGCAGCTTTGCCGCGTTGCAGGCGATCAAGGTGCTGCTGGCCGGGGTGGCTGCGCTGGGCGATCCGGGCTGGGGAAGGCTGCATATCCTCGATGGCCTCGCGCCGGGGATGCGCACGATCCGGATTGCCAAGGATGCAAGCTGCAAGGCTTGCGGTTAAATCAGTCGAGTTTGAACCACTGCCTGCGTTTGCGGGCGGCGTTGATCCTGTCGAGTTCCGAAGGCCGATCCGCTTCGGGATCGGGACGGCACGTGGTGGAGCCCCCTTCGGTTTCGCAAATCCGCCCCAAGCTGTCGCGTCCCTCTTCGGGTGTGTAGAGCATGTAATAGAACAGCCCCGCGCAGGCTGGCAGGGCCGAGATCACAAGCACAAGTCCGATCCAGAAACGCAGGCCGCCGCCCGCCCCTTTGGCCACAGTGGCAGGTGTGGGATTGCGCGATGTCGCGGCCTGTTGAATGCGCCGCGCGCCGCCCATCATCACGCCTCCGCCGATCATCAGCATGACAAAGGGCACTGCGATCACCGCAACGACGCTGTAGAACAGCATGTGTCCATCGAACCGGCAGCCCGTGGCTATGCAACTGGTCCAGTAAAGCACCAGATAGCCATAGGGCAGCGCCAGCAGGGCAAGCAGGGTGATCATCCAACGCGACATGGGCTAATCCTATCGAGACAGCGTTAAATTGGGGTTTGCAGCACTTCATCGACCCATTCCGGCACCAGCACGCTCGCCGGGCCGAGGCGGGTTTCGTGGAAGAGCCGCGATCCCTCGCTGGGTTCAAGGTTGAGTTCGAGCGTGCGCGCGCCCGCCGCCCGCGCCTCCTGCACAAATCCCGCCGCAGGGTAAACCGCGCCTGATGTGCCGATGGAAACGAACAGATCGCAGGCCTCCAGCGCGGCATAGATCCGCCCCATCTGGTAGGGCATTTCGCCAAACCACACGACATCGGGGCGCAGGCCCGGCTCGGCGCAGGCGGGGCATGGCGGGCGGTGCAGCATCGCCTCCCGCCAAGGCGAGCGCGTCTCGCACGCGGTGCACAGCGCGCTTTTCAGCTCGCCATGCATGTGCATCACGCGGGCCGATCCGCCGCGTTCGTGCAGGTCATCGTCGTTTTGCGTCACCAGCAGCAGATCGCGCCCCGGCACTTTGGAAAACCCCCGTTCCAGCCGCGCCAATGCCTCATGCGCCAGGTTGGGCTGCGCCCGCGCCAGCGCCGCGCGGCGCATGTCGTAAAAGCCCAGAACCAGATCGGGATCGCGGGCAAAAGCTTCGGGCGTGGCGACATCTTCAACCCGGTGCTGTTCCCAAAGGCCGCCAGCGGCGCGGAAGGTATCAATCCCGCTTTCAGCCGAAATCCCGGCCCCGGTAAGGATGACGATGCGCGCGAAGTCTGCCATGATGGCTTGAAACATGATCGCAAGGGGTGTGGCAATGGCACAGGTGCAATTCGGGGTGATCGGACACAAGGGCCGCATGGGGCAGGCGCTGGAGGCGGCGATTGCCGAAGCGGGGCACGCAATGCGCGTGGGCGTGGACGCGGGCGGCAATCCCGGCCCGCTTGCCGGGCAGTGCGATGTGCTGGTCGATTTTTCCGCGCCAGAAGCGCTGGCGACCAATCTTGGCGCGGCGAAGGTGGCGGGGATCCCGATTCTGATCGGCACCACCGGGTTGCAGGAAGAACATTTCGTGATGCTGGCCAAAGCCGCCAGTGCGGTTCCGGTGCTGCAATCGGGCAACTTCTCGCTCGGCGTCACGCTGATGGCGCATCTGGTGCGCGAGGCGGCGGCGCGGCTGGGGCCGGATTGGGATATCGAGGTGCTGGAAATGCACCACCGGATGAAGGTTGATGCGCCATCGGGCACTGCCAAGCTGCTGGGAGAGGCGGCAGCAAGCGGGCGCGGCATCGTGCTCAGCGACAATATGGAGAGCGGCCGCCACGGCGCGACCGGCGCGCGGGGCGAAGGCGCGATCGGCTTTGCCACCTTGCGCGGGG
>JBGSKN010000319.1:0-1759 GCA_041741215.1 Erythrobacter sp.
TGATCGGCACCCAGCCGTTCCACGCGGTGACATTCGACGGCGCGCGCTATGATTGCGGCAGCAAGACCGGCTTTGTCGAGGCGACGCTGGCGATTGCGCTGGCCCGGCCCGATATGGGTGCAGAAGTGCGCGCGATTGCGCTCGAATTGCTGAAATAGGATTCAAATCGAGCCTCAGCTGATGGCCGGCTCATCGCGCTTCTCAGTGCCATAGGTTCAGACAAGCTGCCGCCCAGAAGCGTCATCGACGCATTGCGGCGAAGCCTGCTTCCCCTCGCCATCTGCCGCCTAGCCGCGGACGAGCGGCTGCCACCAGTGCTCATTGTGGAGATACCAGCGCAGCGTCTGGCGCAGGCCTTCGTCAAAGCCATGAGCGGGGGCATAGCCAAGTTCGGCGCGGGCCTTGGTCTCGTCGATGGCGTAGCGGCGATCATGTCCGGCGCGGTCGGTGACGAAGGTCTTGAGGCTGATAGTCGCCTCGCCCTTGGCAGCGGGCGCATCGGGGTAGCGCGCGGCCAGCCCGTCCACTTCGGCAAAGGCACGGTCAACCTCGGCGCAGATGGTGTCGATCACCGTCATGTTGGGCAGTTCGGCCCCGCCGCCGATATTGTAGGTTTCGCCCGGCTGGCCGCGCAAAAGGCAGGCCTCAATCCCGCGGCAGTGATCCTCGACATGCAGCCAGTCGCGCACGTTCATCCCGTCGCCATAGATCGGCAGCGGCCGCCCATGCAGCGCGTTGAGCAGGAACAGCGGGATCAGCTTTTCGGGATATTGATACGGCCCGTAATTGTTCGAACAATTGCTGGTCGTCACCTCCAGCCCATAGGTGTGGTGATAGGCTCGCACGAGGTGATCGGACGCAGCCTTGGACGCCGAATAGGGCGAGTTGGGCGCATAGGGAGTAACTTCGCTGAACGCCGGATCATTGGGGCCGAGCGATCCGAACACCTCGTCGGTCGAAATATGGTGAAAGCGGTGCGGGGTGCCGCTGCCCGCCAGCCACACGGCGCGCGCGGCCTTCAGCAGGCTGTTGGTGCCAAGGATATTGGTATCGATGAAGGCATCCGGCCCGGTGATCGAACGGTCGACATGGCTTTCGGCGGCAAAGTGGACGATGGTGTCGATGTCGCGGTCACGCAACAGGGTTTCCACCAGCGCAGTATCGCGGATATCGCCCACCACCAGATCGGCCTGCGCGCCCGCCAGCGTCGAACGGTTTCCGGCATAGGTGAGCGCATCTAGCACCACCACATCGTCGTTCGGGTGTTGCGCATTCCAGTAATGCACGAAATTGCCGCCGATAAAGCCAGCGCCGCCAGTAACGAGCAGATTAGCCAAGCTGAACTTCCTCTTTGAGCATCAGGCGCAGGTTGGTGCGCCAATGCACCGGCACATCGCCCAGAAAGGCGCGCGTCGCACGGCAATCGAGCAGCGAGAAGGCCGGGCGTTTTGCCGGGGTGGGATAATCGGCGGTGGTGATCGGGCGGATGGCCGGGATGCGCGCCAGCAGGCCGAGCGCGTGGGCTTCCTCCGCGATGGCGACGGCGAAATCATACCAGCTGGCAACGCCCGCATCGCTGTGGTGGAAGGTGCCAGTCGCCTTGGCTTCAATCAGCCCCCAGATCGTGCGCGCAAGCCCGCTGGCCCAGGTTGGCGCGCCAACCTGATCGGCCACTATGCCCAGTTCATCGCGTTCTTTCATCAGCCGGATCATGGTGCGCACGAAATTCGCCCCGCCCGCTTCGTAAACCCATGCGGTG
>JBGSKN010000320.1:0-5434 GCA_041741215.1 Erythrobacter sp.
AAAGGCGATGACGAGGTGGTCGCAGGCATCGAGCTGTTCGGCGAGGCGGGCAAGGTCTGGCTCCCATTCGGTGCGTTTTTTGTAGCCGTGGCGCAGAATTGGCGTGAAGGCGAGGTCGCGCACCGCCACACGCGTCACCTCGGCCGAGGCGGGTAGGGCCTTGCAATAGGTATCGAGCAGATGCGTCGTCAGGCGCCCGTCATCCGGGTGCCCATCCAGCATGAGAATTTTCATGATGCCCCGATCCTTCGCGAAACTGCATGGGGGGATCGCAGGTCGGAGCGCAAAAGAAAAGGGCGGTCCCAGCGGAGCCGCCCTTTTCGTGCATTGCTGCGAGAACCGATCAGCGCGAGTAGAATTCGACCACAAGGTTCGGTTCCATCGTCACCGGGTAAGGCACTTCGTCAAGCTTGGGCACGCGGGTGAAGGTCACCTTGTCGTTGCCATCGGGCATGACATAATCGGGGATGTCGCGTTCAGCCAGGCCCTGCGCTTCGATCACCAGCGCCATTTCCTTGGCCTTGCTGCCGAGGCTGATGACATCGCCAATCGCCACGCGCCGCGAGGCGATGTTGCACTTCACACCGTTCACATAAATATGACCGTGGCTGACAACCTGACGGGCCGAGAAGATCGTCGGCGCAAACTTGGCGCGGTACACCACCATGTCGAGCCGCTGTTCGAGCAGACCAATCAGGTTCTGACTGGTATCGCCCTTCATCCGCGACGCTTCCTGATAGGTGCTCTTGAACTGCTTTTCGGTGACGTCGCCGTAATAGCCTTTCAGCTTCTGCTTGGCGCGCAGCTGCAGGCCGAAATCGCTCACCTTGCCCTTGCGACGCTGGCCGTGCTGGCCGGGGCCGTAGGAACGCTTGTTCACCGGAGAATTGGGGCGACCCCAGATGTTTTCGCCCATCCGACGGTCAAGTTTGTGCTTCGATGCCTTGCGCTTCGACATAAGTCGTATCCTTCAATTTTGCTGGATCGGCCCTGTTGCCGACCATTCAACCCGGCATCGCACCGACAGACCGATACGTCTGGCGCGGCCACTGCTTCACCGGGGTGCAGGGCCAATTGCGAAGGCGCGCGCATAGCAGGATAGGGCGCAAGGTCAAGCCCCGCCCCTGATTGCGGTCAGTCGTGCCGGGTGCGGCTCAGCGTGGTGAGGATGCCGCGCAAGGTGCGCACTTCCAGATGGTTCCAGCCCGGTTTCGTCAGCATCGTGCGCAAGGTGCGGCGGGTGGTTTGCGCGCGGCCATCGGGCAGGAAATAACCGCGCGGTTCCAGCAATTGTTCAAAATGGGCGACCAGCCCGTCAAGTTCTTCCTGCGGCGCAGGGGGCAGTATCTCTTCAACGGTGGGCTGCACCAACGCCGCGTCTGTGTCAGCCATTTCGCGCCCCACGCGCGACCATTCATAGGCAATCAGGATCACCGCCTGCGCCAGATTGAGCGAGGCAAATTCGGGATTGATCGGCACGGTAATGATATTGCGCGCGAGCGCCACGTCTTCGGTTTCCAGCCCTGACCTTTCCGGGCCGAACAGAATCGCATGGCGTCCGGCCAGCATATGCACCTGCCGTCCAGCCTCATCCGGGCCGATCACCGGCTTGGTCACACCGCGTTTGCGCACCGTGGTGGCGTGGACATGGGCGCAATCGGCCACGGCCTCAGCCGTGGTGGCATAAACCCTGGCCTGTTTCAGCACGATGTCCGCGCCCGCAGCGGCCGGGCCAGCCGAAGGGTTGGGCCAGCCATCGCGCGGGGTCACGAGCCGCAGGTCTGTCAGCCCGAAATTGAGCATCGCGCGCGCTGCCTTGCCGATATTTTCGCCCAATTGCGGGCGCACGAGCACAATGACCGGGGTGTTGATACTGCCTGCCACGTCAGTCCCTGGCCGCGTCCTGCACAGTGCTGGCAAATTCCTTGAAATCGCGCGCTTCGGAAAAATCGCGGTAGACCGATGCGAAGCGGATATAGGCGACCGAATCGATCTGCCGCAGTCCTTCCATCACCAATTCGCCGATATGCGATGATGGCACTTCTGCTTCGCCTGAGGTTTCAACCTGGCGCTGAATGCCCGAAATCAGCTGATCGAGCCGTTCCTGTTCGATCCCGCGTTTGCGACAGGCCAGCGCGACCGAACGTTCAAGCTTCGACCGGTCAAACGGTTCGCGGCGCGCAGCCTCGCCGTTGGCGCCCGATTTCAACACCACCACTTCGCGCAGTTGCACCCGTTCAAAAGTGGTGAAGCGCGCCCCGCACGATGAACACTGCCGCCGCCGCCGGATCGAGGCGTTATCCTCGGTCGGGCGACTGTCCTTGACCTGCGAGTCATCATGGGCGCAAAAGGGGCAACGCATTCAGATGGTTACTTCTTGATCCGCTGGTAAAGCGCAAAGCCTGCGCCGACAAGGCCGCCAAGAACTGGGCCGCCGATAATCAGCGCGCCTGCCAAGGCACCAATCCCAGTGCCGATCAGCACCGGCTTGGTCGAAGGGTGGTGCATCCCTTCCTTGCCCATGCCGATGATCTCGGCCTTGGTATCTTCGACCCAATCGGGGGTCTGACGAGGTTCGGGATCGTTCATGCGGGTTTGCTCCTCACATTCCGGGATATACAGGGAAGGCGGCGCACAGGGTGCTGACCCGCTGGCGCACGCTTTCTTCAATCTGGGCATCGCCTTCGGGGCCGTTCTTGGCGAGGCCATCAACCACCTCGGCGATCAACCTGCCAATCGTGCTGAACTCCTCCGGGCCGAACCCGCGGGTAGTGCCTGCGGGCGTGCCGAGGCGGATGCCGCTGGTGACGAAAGGCGAGCGGGTATCGAACGGAATGCCGTTTTTGTTGCATGTCAGCCATGCCCGGTCGAGGCCCTTTTCAGCGTCCTTTCCGGTCACATCTTTTGCCGTCAGGTCGACAAGCATCGAATGGTTATCGGTGCCGCCCGATACGATCCGCAGGCCGTTGGTTTGAAGGCTGGCCGCAAGCGCGCGGGCATTTTCGACCACGCGGTGGGCATAGGTCTTGAATTCGGGCTGCAAAGCCTCCCGAAAAGCAACCGCCTTGGCCGCGACGATGTGCATCAGCGGGCCACCTTGCAGGCCGGGAAACACCGCCATATTCAATGGTTTGGTGAACTTTTCGTCATTCCACAGGATGATCCCCGAACGCGGCCCGCGCAAGCTTTTGTGGGTGGTTGAGGTAACGATGTCGCAATGCGGGAAGGGCGATGGATGCGCGCCGCCTGCAACAAGGCCGGAAATGTGGCTCACATCGCACAGCAACACCGCGCCCACTTCGTCAGCGATGGCGCGGAAGGCGGCAAAATCCCAAATGCGCGAATAGGCGGTGCCGCCGCAGATAATCAGCTTAGGCCGGTGTTCGCGCGCAGTCGCGGCGACCGCGTCCATGTCGATCCGCTCATCACCCTGACGCACGCCATAAGACACCGGGTTGAACCACTTGCCGCTCATATTCACCGGCGATCCGTGGGTGAGGTGCCCGCCGGAGTTCAGATCGAGCCCCATGAAGGTATCGCCCGGATTGAGCAGCGCGAGGAACACCGCCTGGTTCATCTGCGAACCGCTGTTCGGCTGCACATTGGCGAAATTGCAGCCGAACAATTGCTTGGCACGCTCAATTGCCAGCGTTTCGACCACGTCGGCATAGTCGCAGCCGCCGTAATACCGCTTGCCCGGATAGCCCTCGGCATATTTGTTGGTGAACACGCTGCCCGCTGCTTCCAGCACAGCGCGGCTAGCGATGTTCTCGCTGGCGATCAGTTCGATCTTGTCGCGTTGACGGGCGAGTTCTTTGGCAACCGCTGCGGCGATTTCGGGATCGGCGGCGGCAAGATCGTCATGCCAGAAACCGTCCATAGGGGAACCGGCGCGGGCGGAGAAATCAGCAGGGGCAGTGCTCATTGATGGGTCTCGATATGGTCGGGTAGAAACGGAGGCTTGCCAAGCTTGCCGACGCGGCGCTGATGGCGTCCGGCGGGGTCGCCAGCATCGGCAAATTCGGTGTCGAGGAAGGTCGCGACGCAGGATTTGGCCATTTCGATCCCGACAAGCCGCGCGCCCATTGCGATGCAATTGGCATCATTATGTTCGCGGGCGAGGGCGGCCGAGAGCGGTTCGGATACCAGCGCACAGCGCACCTGAGGGTGGCGGTTGACGCTGATCGAAATGCCAATCCCGCTGCCGCACAAGGCGACGCCGAATTCGGCCGCGCCTTCGGCAACCACCTCGGCCAGGCGGTAGCCGTAATCGGGATAATCGACGCTGACGCCGGGTTCAGGCCCAAGGTCAGCGACCTCGTGCCCGTCTTCGATGAGCCATTCGACAAGCTCGGCCTTGAGCTCGCTGGCGGCGTGGTCAGAGGTGATGGCGATGCGCATGCAACGCACATAGGCGTGTGGGCGGCGATTCTCCACCCCTAGGCGGATGCTTTTTGACGGCCCACACCCAAGCGCGACAGATCGCGCTCCGCTATTTCGTCTGACCGACGCCAGCCTTCCGGAGACGCTCGATCACGTCCGGGTTGGCGATCAGATATTCTTGAACTTCTTGCGAGACCTTGGCGCTCTGCTCGCGCTGGATTGGTCCGATATCGTTGAACATGGCCTGATTGGCCGCAGCAACCGCAGGATCACCCAGAAGCTTTTGCAGCGACACGAAATAACGTTGCCCGCTCGGTGTCTGAGCGAAGGCAGCAATGTCGCGCAATTCTTCAAGGCTGAATTCGCGCGTATAGGCCACCGCAGTCGCTTCAAAAATCTGTGGCAGATGCTTGGCGAACAATGGGCGCAAGGCCTGCGGCATTTCAGAAAGGTGTTTCTCAACGATCGCCTTGATACCGGGCTCTTCGAAGATAGGCCCGTTCATCATGCCAGCTGCCGCCTGCTGGCCCATGGCGGTTGCCATTTCGAGGATCGCATCCTCGCGATTGGTTGCCGGGAACATGACCTCCATGATTGCCCTGGCTTCCGCCAGCTCGTCAGCGGGGGCAACGTAGTCGTCAGCCTGCGCAGTGGCGGCTGTGGGAATGGCGGCTACCAGCAAGCCCAGCACGGCAATGCCATGAAACGGAAATTTCATCCGGTCTGCTCCTACTGATCGAGGAACGAGCGCATCTTGCGCGACCGGCTCGGGTGTTTCAACTTCCTCAGCGCCTTCGCCTCGATCTGCCGGATACGTTCGCGGGTCACGCTGAACTGCTGGCCGACTTCTTCGAGCGTGTGATCGGTGTTCATCCCGATGCCGAAACGCATCCTCAGCACGCGCTCTTCGCGCGGGGTGAGCGAGGCGAGCACGCGGGTGACGGTTTCCTTGAGGTTCGCCTGGATCGCGGCATCGACCGGGATGATCGCGTTCTTGTCCTCGATGAAATCGCCCAGATGCGAATCTTCCTCGTCCCCGATGGGGGTTTCA
>JBGSKN010000321.1:0-6107 GCA_041741215.1 Erythrobacter sp.
CCGCCTCCCCGCCCGGCCACCATAACATAGTGATACTATTGGTGGCCGGGCGGGGAGGCGGGGCGGGTGGTCTGCTCGCGCGCCAGCGCGACCGTCAGCAGATACGCAACAAAAGCTTCACATGGGCAAATGATACGCTAGGTTGCGCCGCCATGGGATCGCGCCGGAGGGGCGCGCATAAGGGATATTGCATTCATGGCCACAGCTGAGCTTCCGCACGGGGACAGCGCCGGGACTTTCCTCGGCCACCCCAAGGGACTGTTCGTCCTGTTCTTCGCCGAGATGTGGGAGCGTTTTTCCTATTACGGGATGCGCGCGCTGCTGATCTTCTATCTCACCAAGCACTGGCTGTTTGACGATAGCCAGGCGGGGATAATCTACGGCGCTTACACCGCGCTGGTCTATATCACGCCGGTGCTGGGCGGCTATCTGGCGGACAAATATCTCGGCCAGCGCAAGGCGGTGACATATGGCGCAATTCTGCTGACCTTCGGCCACTTCATGATGGGATTTGAAGGCAGCGGCGGTCAGGATGCGGCCAGCCTGAACATCTTCTGGCTGGCGCTGGCCTTCATCATCGTCGGTTCGGGCTTTTTGAAGGCCAATATTTCGGTGATCGTCGGCCAGCTTTACCCGCGCACCGATGTCCGGCGCGACGGGGCCTATACGATCTTCTACATGGGGATTAACCTTGGCGCCGCGCTGGGATCGATTTTGTGCGGATATCTGGGTGAAACCTATGGCTGGGCCTATGGTTTCGGCGCGGCTGGTTTCGGCATGCTGCTTGGCCTGATCGTCTTCACGATATTCAAGCCGCTGCTGCTTGGGCGCGGTGAACCGAGCGATCCGGCAAAGCTTGCCGGGCCGGTCATGGGCATCAAGCTCGAATGGCTGCTTTACGCGGTTGGCCTTGCCGCCGTGATCACCTGCTGGTGGCTGGTGCAGAATCAGGCGGTGGTCGGCACCCTGCTTGGCGTGGGCGGGACGATCCTGATCCTCTATGTGCTGGGAGAGGCGACGTTCCGCTTTGTCCACGGCTCCTATGACGCCGCGCCAAAGCTGCCGCTGGCGATTTTCGGGCTTGGCGGGTTGATGGCGATTGTCGCCTTTGTCGGGATGTTCCTCGGCAGCGTTTCCGAAACGGACGCGCGCAACCTGGCTCTGGCCGGATTTGGCGTGTCGCTGCTGGTGGTGGTCTGGCAATCATTCATCAACCGCAATCAGGACCGTGACCGGATCTTTGCCGCGATGTTCCTGATCCTCGGTTCGATCCTGTTCTGGGCATTGTTTGAACAGGCGGGATCATCGCTCAACCTGTTCACCGACCGCCACGTCGATCGCACGATCTTCGGCTTCGACGTGAAGGCTTCGATGTTCCAGTCGATCAACGCAATCTACATCGTGCTGCTGGCCCCGCTTTTCGCGTGGCTGTGGACCGCGCTGGGCCGCCGCGGGCTTGAACCTTCGACCCCGGCAAAGTTCGGGCTGGCGCTGATGCAGCTGGGCGGCGGTTTTCTTGTGCTGGTTGCCGGAGCGGCGATGGGCGGCAATCTCACCCCGGTTATCTTCATCTTCCTGATCTATCTGCTGCATACGACCGGCGAACTCTGCCTCTCGCCCGTGGGCCTTTCGGCGATGAACCGCCTTGCGCCCGCACATATGGCGAGCCTTATCATGGGGACGTGGTTCTTCGCCTCGGCCACCGGCAATTTCGTCGCGGGCCTGATCGCAGCCGCGACAGGTTCCGAAGCCGCATCGGGCGAAGGCGCGGGCAAGCAGGTCGTGCTGGATGTCTACAACCAGATCGGCTGGGTGGCGATTGCGGTTGGTGTTGGCGTTCTGGTGGTCAGCCCGCTGATCAAGAAGCTGATGCATCTCGACACGCTCAAGGATGATGGGCTGGCGGGCGAGGCTGAACTGGGCGAAGCGGCCGCAGCCGGGGTGCATCCCGCGACGCGCCCGGCTGAATAGACCAGGCACCCACCCCGTTCGTCCAAACGTATAGACACCCTTCGGTTTTCCCGTCACACATTGCGACAAGAAAACCGAAGGGGCTATCGATGCTTTCAGACAAGAAACTGCGCGTCCGCTTGGGCGCGTTTGCCACACTTGCCAGCGCATTGGCGCTTGGTGCCTGCGCCACCACTGGCACGGCGGGCGGGACAGCGGGCGATGCCGCCAGCACCCAGGGCGATGACAAGAAATTCGCCGCCATGGTGGAATCCGACGGGGTCTTCGCGTCAACCTACAAACCCTATCCCAACATCGCCACCGCGCTCAAAGGCGCAACCATCTATGATGGCAAGGGCGGACGCATAGAAAACGGCGTGGTATTCTTCAGCGGCGGCAAGATCGTGTCGGTCGGCGGCCCGGATACCCCGATCCCGGCCGATATCGCGGTGTTTGACGGCACCGGCAAATTCGTCACCCCCGGCATCATCGATATCCACTCGCATCTCGGTGACTATCCCTCACCCAGTGTCGAGGCGCATTCCGACGGGAACGAGGCGACCAGCCCGACCACGCCCGAAGTCTGGGCCGAACATTCGGTCTGGCCGCAAGACCCCGGCTTTTCGCGCGCGCTGGCCAATGGCGGGATCACGTCGCTGCAGATCCTGCCCGGATCGGCCAACCTGATGGGCGGGCGTTCGGTGACATTGAAGAACGTGCCCGCGCGCACGGTGCAGGGGATGAAGTTCCCAGATGCGCCCTATGGCTTCAAGATGGCCTGCGGGGAGAACCCCAAGCGTGTTTACGGATCGCGCGGGCGGATGCCTTCGACCCGGATGGGCAATTTTGCGGTCAACCGTGAGACCTGGCTCGGCGCGATCAATTACGCCAACGATCCAAAAGCCAAGCGCGATCTCGGCAAGGAAACGCTGGTCGGCGTGCTGAAGGGCGAAATCCTCGTCCACAACCACTGCTACCGCGCCGATGAAATGGCGCTGGTGATGGATATGGCCAAGGAAATGGGCTACAAAGTCTCCGCTTTCCACCACGCGGTTGAAGCCTACAAGATCGGCGATCTTCTCAAAGAAAACGACGTGTGCAGCGCGATCTGGGCCGATTGGTACGGCTTCAAGATGGAAAGCTATGACGGCATTCTCGAAAACGCGGCCTTTCTGCAACGCGAAGGCGCCTGCGTGGTGATCCATTCGGACGACAAGAATGATATCCAGCGGCTCAATCAGGAAGCCGCCAAGGCGCAGAAGGCGGGCCTGCGGCTCGGCATCGATATTCCCGATGCGGTCGCGATCCAGTGGATCACCTATAATGCCGCCAAGGCGATGGGGATTGCGGATATGACCGGCAGCCTTGAAGCCGGCAAAATGGCCGATGTGGTGCTGTGGAACGGCGATCCGCTCAGCGTCTATTCGCGGCCCGAAAAGGTGTGGGTTGATGGCGCGCTGATGTTCGATGCGATGAACCCCAGGATGCGCCCGGTCAGCGATTTTGAACTGGGCCAGCCCGGCGCGGGAGATGTGAAATGAACCGGCTCCTTCAGATTGCCGGCCTTGGGGCCGTGAGCGCGCTGGCGCTTGGATCAGCGCCTGTCTTTGCGCAGGATATGGTCGTCGCCAACGCCCGCCTCGTAATCGGTGATGGCTCCGCCCCGATTGAGGGCGGGGTGATTATTGTGGACGATGGCAAGGTGGTGTTCGCGGGCAAACCGGCGCCCGGCCAGACGTTTGAAACCGACATGGTGATCGACGCGGGCGGCGCATGGGTCACTCCCGGCCTGTTCGCGACCGTCACCTCGCTTGGGCTTGCGGATGTTTCGGCGGTGAGTGATTCGAACGATATTTCTGCGCGCGGCAGCCCGTTCAGCGCGGCTCTGGACGCGGCGACCGCGATCAATCCGGCCTCGCAGCACATCCTGGTCCACCGCGCGGCCGGGATCACCCGCGCGGCCACCACCACCATGCCCGCCGGATCGATCTTTGCCGGACAAGGCGCGATCATCGATCTGGATGGCGATGCCAGCCCTGTAATGCAGGCGCGCGCGTTCCAGATGATCAATCTGGGCGAAGGCGGGGCGCAGCGCGCGGGCGGCAGCCGGGTTGCGGCCCATGCCTTGCTCAGCGCCGCACTGCGCGAGGCGCAGGCGCTGGTCGGCAAGCCGGGGATTCCGCAGACCACCGAAATCACCAAGGATGATGAGGTGCTGCTCACCCGCTTCGATGCCGAGGCGCTGGTGCCGGTAGTGACCGGGCGGCAGAAACTTTATGTCGCGGCGCACCGGGCGGCGGATATCCGCGCTGTGCTGGGGCTGAAAGCGCAATATCCGCGGCTCGACATGGTGCTGGTTGGCGCGACCGAAGGGTGGCTGGTGGCCGATGCCATCGCTGCGGCGGGCGTGCCGGTGATCGCTGACGGGTTGAGCGACCTGCCCGAATCGTTTGAACAATTGGGGGCCACCCAAAGCAATGCCGGGCGGCTGGCGCGCGCCGGGGTGAAGGTGGCGATCAATGCGTCAACCATGCAGGACCCGCGCCGTTTGCAGCAGGTGGCAGGCAATCTTGTCGCGCTGGCCCGCGTGCCGGGGGCTGCGGGCATGGATTGGGGCAAGGCATTTGCCGCGATCAGTTCGGTGCCTGCCGAAATCAGCGGCATGGGCGGCAAGGCCGGCGTTCTGAAGCCCGGCGCGCTGGGCGATGTGGTGATGTGGGATGGCGATCCGCTCGAAGTGGGCAGCGTCCCGACGCGGGTGTTCATCGGCGGGGTTGAACAAAGCCTCGAAAACCATCAGACCGGTTTGCGGAACCGTTACCGCAATCTTGATGAAAGCGCGCGGCCCAAGGCTTACGACTGGTAGGCGAAACGCAGCAGAGGACACGGCGCATGGACGGTACACTTGTTGCACTGATCGCGGCGAATACGGCATTTGTCGGCACGCATTTTGCAATGTCGCATCCCTTGCGCGCCCCGCTGGTCAAGGCGCTGGGCGCGGGCGGTTTTCAGATCGCCTATTCGCTGGTGAGTTTTGCGACGCTGGCGTGGGTCTATTTCGCGTTCAAGGCCGCGCCGCCCACTGATCTGCCGCGTTCGGGCGATATCGGCTGGACCATCGCCACGGTGGTGACCTTGCCTGCGATGATCCTGCTGGCAGGATCGCTGATCGGCAACCCTGCCTTGCCGACACCGATGGCGGAAAAGCAGGCTCGCGCCGAACCGAAGGGCGTGTTCAAAGTCACCCGGCACCCGATGATGTGGGGGATCGGGCTGTGGGCCTTGTCGCATATCGTGCTGTGGTGGAGCACCCGCACGCTGGTGACGGCGCTCGCCATGGGCATTCTCGCGTTGGTCGGCGCGCATTTGCAGGATCGCAAGAAACAGGCGCTGATGGGCGATGCCTGGATCGCGTGGGAAGGCAAAACCAGTTACTGGCCGCGCTGGAGCAAGTTTTTATCGGTCGGCGCGGTGCCACTGGGCGGGGGCGCGGCACTGTGGCTGGTAGCCACCTGGCTGCACTTTTACGCCGCAGGCATCCCGGCGGGGCTGTGGCGCTTGCCTACTCTCCCTTGAACACGGCGCTGCGTTTTTCGATCAGCGCGGCGACGCCTTCGGCATGATCGGCGGTGGTGTGCATCATCGCCTGGGTGTTGGCCGCCATTTCCAGCGCAGTATCGTAACTCGTCAGCTGGCCCTGGCGCAGCAGGTTCTTGGTATGGCGCAGCGCATGCGGGGGAAGGAGGGCGATCTTTCCGGCGAGCGCGCGGGCTTCATCCATCAGCGCGTCTGCCGCGACGACCCGGCTGACCAGCCCCCAATCCTTCGCCGTCGACGCGTCGATCACGTCGCCGGTGTAGAATAATTCCGCCGCGCGGCTCATCCCGATCACACGCGGCAGGATCCACGTCCCGCCATCGCCGGGAATGATCCCGAGTTTGAGGAAGGTCACACCGAATTTCGCGCTCTCGCTGGCGATGCGGATATCGGCGAGGCAGGCAACATCGCAGCCCAGCCCGATCGCCGGGCCGTTGACCGCCGCAATCACCGGCACGCGGATGCCATACAGCGCGCGCAGCATCAGGTGGATATTGTCGCGGTAGCCATCCGAGATCGCGGGCGCGGTGCCGCCAAAGGTGCCGGCCTTGCCCTGCATC
>JBGSKN010000322.1:0-4021 GCA_041741215.1 Erythrobacter sp.
AGCGCGCGCGCGCCGCGTTGGTCAGCGGCGGGTTGGTATCGAAATAACGCAGCAAATCGGCCTGCGGCGGTGCCTCGTTTTCCAGCGCAGCCTCGGCGCGCAGACGCAGGATTTCCGTTCGCGGGAAGCTGGGATAGGCCAGCACGAAACCCGCATAATCGGCAAATGCCAGCTCACGATTGGCGTGGAGCACCTCCCACCGGGCCACTGCCGCGCTGATCGCGGCGGGCTGGCGCGCGACCAGATTATCGCTCGACGGGGCAACATAGGCCTGCGCGGCCAGCGGCGCGGCGGCGGCCAGCGCTGCGGTGAAACCGATCGCGGTCAGAACCCGCAAGGAAATCATCGAATTACGGTCCATGCTGGACATAGTGCCAATCGGTTCCTTATCAGGCGCTTAACGAAGAGAGGGATGCGAAGCTTCATTTCGCACCCTGATCCACCTTACCTAATGGCTTTGGCAGGAAAATGGCAATGTTCAGCGGATCGATACCCGCTCTGGTGACTCCTTTTCGCGGCGGGACGTTTGACGAGACGGCATTCAGGCGATTGGTCGACTGGCAGATCGACAATGGCAGCGCCGCGCTGGTGCCATGCGGGACGACGGGCGAGGCTTCGACATTGTCGAATGCCGAACATCACCGCGTGATCGAAGTCTGCATCGAACAGGCAGCGGGCCGCGTTCCGGTGATCGCGGGTTGCGGATCGAACGACACCCGCAACGCCGCTTTGCACATGAACTTTGCCCGCAAGGCAGGGGCCGCGGCGGGGCTGTGCGTTGCCCCCTATTACAACCGGCCAAGCCAGCGCGGGCTGGTGGCGCATTTCAGCTATCTGGCGGAAAATTGCGACTTGCCGATCGTGCTCTACAACGTGCCCGCGCGCACCGTGACCGATCTGCTTGATGATACGGTGGTCGAGCTGGTGCGCAAATATCCCGACCGGATCATCGCGATCAAGGATGCCAGCGGCGACCTGTCGCGCGTCGCCGATCACCGCATGGGGATCGGCCGCGATTTCTGCCAGCTTTCGGGCAATGACGAGCTGTGGCTGCCGCACGCCGCGGCAGGCGGGCGCGGGTGTATTTCCGTGACCGCCAACGTCGCGCCCGCGCTATGCGCCGAGTTCCACGCAGCGATTGCCGCGAATGAATTGCAGCAGGCGCGGCAGTTGAATGATCGCCTGTTCCCGCTGCACTATGCAATGTTCTCCGACGCCAGCCCCGCGCCGGTCAAATACGCCCTCAGCCGCGTGCACGACTGGATCGAGCCTGAGGTGCGCCTGCCGCTGGTCGAATGCTTGGATGAGGCAAAGCGCGCCGTGGATGAAGCGCTGGTTTCAGCTGGGCTGGCGTGAAAGCACAATCACCGGCATCTATTCCGGTGTCTTGACCCGTTGCGGTTTGGGTTTGGCAGGAGGGGCTATCTTCCCGCCCTCGGTTCCGCCGACTGTGGCCCTGACGCCAACGCCATCAACGATTTTCGGATCGCCTTGGTAAAGGATAGTCACCGGGACATCACGACGGACGAAACCGCCCCTTTCCATGTTGGGAAAGTTGGTGTCGTTCGGCCCCATCTTGCACCAGGCCGCAAAATGGATCGGGATTGTCATGTCGAACGCTTCGGCAGCCTGCATATAATACACGGCTGATCCACCCTTGGCCGCAAAGGCCGCCAGCTTGCTTTCGAATTCGCGCGCCGGATTGAAGGTCAGGTCGACAAGGCTATCGCCTGCCTCGCGCGAAATGTTCACCTTGACCTTAATCGTGACCAGGGCGGCTTTCTGTCCTGCGATTGCCGTGTTTTTGGCCGATTGGCCCCACCCCTGCATCGGATAGAGATGGCCACCATGATTGACCATTCCACCAGCGAATACTTGCACGCCGGTCAGCTTTGCACCGTCCTTGCAAGAGGCCACAGCGGTGACAGTGAATTCGGGGTTTGGCCCGGACACCACCAATCGCCGCGCCGCGACTGTTTTCAGCGTTGCCTTGTTGGCGAGGCTTAAGGTTGCGGCGGGTGTGATTTTATTGAATCGCAAATCGTCGATGGGGAACGAAAAAGAATTGTCGTCAGCACTCAGCATCGCCGGAACGGTCAATGCAATCAGCACTGGTGCAGCCACGGATTTCCGTATCATATTATCCCCCCCCGGAGAGTCTTCGAACTGCGTCGAGTGATACTATAAAAAGTCGATCATGGGTAGGGCGCGTCGCATCCCTCTTCCCCTGATGCCCACAAGCCCCTACATCGCGCGTCCCATGGCACGCCCCAAACCCGTCACCTTCGACAAGCTCAAGATCGTCGCCGAAAACCGCCGTGCGCGGTACGATTACTATATCGAGGATACCTTCGAGGCCGGCCTCGCCTTGCAGGGCACCGAGGTGAAAGCCCTGCGTGCGGGTGAGGCGAGCATTGCCGAAAGCTATGCCGAGGTGAAGGATGGGCAGGTGTGGCTGATCAATGCCAACATTCCCGAATACAGCCACGGCAACCGCATCAACCACGAACCGCGCCGTCCGCGCAAATTGCTGCTGCACGAACGCGAGATCGAAAAACTGCTCGGCGCGGTGGAGCGCAAGGGCATGACGCTGGTGCCGCTGATGGTCTATTTCAACCGCACCGGGCGCGCCAAGGTCGAACTCGCGCTCGCCAAGGGCAAGCAGACCCACGACAAGCGCGCGAGCGTCAAGGACCGCGACTGGCAACGCGACAAGGCGCGGTTGATGCGCGAAAAGGGCTGATCCGCAGGCCCCGACCCTGACCGAATGAAAATTATTCGGCTCTGCCGCGATTCACATACTGGTCAGCAACCCCATGTTACCCATATGGCCAATCATGATGGCTCAGCCGAACCTTGCTATTCCTGACCACACATCCGCCGCGCGCCTGCGCCGGGGCGGGTTGCGGCTGTGATTACGCCTGACCCTCATCAGCCGCATTCGTCCTGGCGTTCCAAAACCTGGGCGATGGACGTCATCCGCAAACACATGCCCTCGCGTGAGGAAATGGCGCGAAACAGGTATCTTGCGCCGATTGCGCACCGGTTTCTGTCGCCCGAATTGTGGCGCTTTACCCGCAGGTCGGTGCCGCGCGGGGTGGCATTGGGGCTGTTTGCGGCATTCATCATCCCGATCGGGCAGATTTTCCTGGCTGCGTTTCTGGCGCTGCCATCGCGCGCCAATGTGCCGCTGGCGGCGCTGGTGACATTAGTCACCAACCCCATCACCCAGCCGTTGTGGCGGGTGGTCGCCAACCAGGTTGGCCACTTCACCTTGCGGATTGATGCAGACGGGCCTGCGCTTGCGAATGCAGCGATGGATTCGGGCGCGTGGGCGTTGATGGTCGATTTCTTCCAGATGGCCGGGACGACTGCATTCGGCTTCATCGTCCTGGCGGTGGTCGGTGCTGCGCTGGGCTGGATTATTTCCGGCTGGGTCTGGCGCGCTGTGGTGTGGCGGCGGCGCGCCAAACGGTTGAAGCTTATGGAAGCGCGGCTCGACCAGAGGCTCGGCTCGCAGTAGGACAGGCGCAAAGCCATTGGCGCGCGCGGGCGTTCGCTTCTGGCTGATTCTGCAACAGGAGCGTCCCGTTTGTCCCGCCCCACCGGCACACCATCACAGCGCCTCGGCGTGCTGCCCGTCGAAACCGGGGCCAAGAGCGAGAGCGGCGCGCCGCCGCTCACGCTGATGCTTGGCCTTGGCGGCGGGCTGGGGGTCAGCGCTGCGCTGCTGTTTGCTGCAACGCAAAGCTGGCTGGTGGCGCTTGCCTTTGTGCTGGGGGTGGGGGTGTTGCTGGGCGGGGCGATGCTGTTTGACCGGATGCGCGCCGCACCGGCGATTGACGGCATTGCTGCTGCCGACTGGAGCGTTACCGTCGCCGCGATCGAGCGCACGGGCGAGGCGATCGCCATCACCGACCGCGCCAACCGCATGGTATGCGCCAACAGCCTGTTTCTCCACAGCTTCGGGATCAGCGCCGCGCCGCCCGCGCTACCGTTCGGGCGCGAGGCGCTGGAGGCG
>JBGSKN010000323.1:0-4491 GCA_041741215.1 Erythrobacter sp.
GTCACCGCCGCGCCGCGCATCCCGAACCCGACGTTGGTGCGCAACGCCGTCGCAATCCAGCGCGGCAGCGAGCGGCCCAACGAGGTCGTGATCGTGCAGGGGCACATCGACAGCCGCGTGTCCGATCCGCTGGATTTCACCAGCGATGCGCCCGGCGCCAACGACGACGGATCGGGCACCGCCTTGGTGCTCGAATCCGCGCGGGTGCTTTCCGGCAGCAAATACCCCTCCACCATCATCTACGCGCTGCTTTCGGGAGAGGAGCAGGGCCTCCACGGCGGGCGCATCCTGGCCGATTGGGCCGAGGCGCAGGGATTCACCGTCAAGGCGGTGCTCAACAACGACATCGTCGGCAATTCCTGCGGCAAGGATGGATATTGCGAACCCAAAGTGGTGCGCGTCTTTTCCGAAGGGCCGCGCGCCGACCTGACCGAACGCCTGCGCGCAGCACAAACGCGGTTCGGGGGCGAGAATGATTCGCCGGGGCGCAACCTTTCGCGCTGGGTGGCTGATCTCGCCGCCAAAAACGCTGATGGTCTGCAAGTCCGCCAGATCTGGCGCACCGACCGCATGGGCCGGGGCGGGGATCAGGTGCCGTTCCTGCAAAAAGGCTTCCCTGCGATCCGCTTTTCGGTGGGCGTCGAGGATTACGACCACCAGCATCAGGATCTGCGCACCGAAGACGGGGTGTTCTATGGCGATACGATCGCGGAAATGGACTTCGCCTATCTCGCTGGGGTGACGCGGCTGAATGTGCGCGCTCTGGACGCGCTGGCGCGGGCGCCGATGCCGCCCAAGGTGACGGTGGACGCGGCGGTGCGGGTGGATACGGAATTGAAGTGGCAGGCGGTGCCGGGTGCTTCGCTCTATCATATCGCCACCCGCCGGACCGACCAGCCATCATGGGGTGGGGACATTGGCCTCTTCTATATCGACGGGCCGATCAGCGCCAATGCCGAAGCAGCCGAGGCTGGGCGCGAATTCAGCACAGTTAAGGCGGTGCGCGGAGATGACTGGCTGTTCGGTGTGGCGTCCTGTGCGTGGACGCCCGAGGGATCGTACTGCTCCCCCATCTCCAGTGCCGTGCCCGGCGGAGCGTTCGAGCCGGTGGCCAAGGATTAGATTTCGTCATTGCGAGGAGCCGCAGGATCCGCGGCAATCCAGAGCTTTTCGCGAGGCTCTCTGGATTGCTGCGCCTTCGGCTCGCAATGACGTGACACTTGGGTTAGGGCCTTATTCATGTCCAAACCCCCAAAACTCCCCCAAGGCCCCAAACTTCCCCACGGTATGCCGACCGCCAAACAGGTGCTCGACTTCATCCAGTCCTCCGACATTCCTGCCGGCAAGCGCGAGATCGCCAAGGCCTTCGGGTTGAAGGGGCAAGAGAAGATCAAGCTCAAAGCACTGCTCAAGGACATGAGCGAAGAAGGTCTGATCGACGGCAGGAAATCCGCTTTCCACCGGATGGGCGGGGTGCCCAAAGTTACCACGCTAAAGATCGTCGCCATTGAAGACGGCGACCTGATCGCCGAGCCTGACAATTGGGACCCCGAAGCCCCCGGAAAACCGCCGCGCATCATCATCCGTGAACCGCGCCCGCGCCCCGGCGTGAAGCGCCCGCCTGCGCTCAGACGCGGCGACAGGGTGCTTGCCCGGACCGAGGAGACCGAAGACGGCTTCTGGATCGCCCACCCAATGAAGAAGCTGCCCTCGCGCACCGAGGGGCTGATGGGCGTGGTCGAGATCGACAAGACCGGAAAGGCGTGGCTCGCGCCGGTCGACAAGCGCGTGCGTCAATCCACGCCAATCGCGGATCGGGGCGAGGCCGAGGAAGGCCAGCTGGTGATCGCTGAACGCGTTGGTCGTTCGGAACGCGCCGGGGTGAAGGTGATCGAAGTGGTGGGCGATCCGCTCGCGCCGCGTAGCTTCAGCCTCATCGCAATCGCCAAGCACGGCATCCCGCACGTTTTCCCTGAAGACACGCTGGAAGAAGCCCCGCGTGCGGCCAAGCTCAAGCTATCGGAAAAGGCGCGTGAAGACCTGCGGCACCTGCCCATCGTCGCGATCGACCCCGCCGATGCGCGCGACCATGATGATGCGATCTGGGCCGAGCCTGACGGGCAGGGCGGGTTCAACGCCATTGTCGCCATCGCCGACGTCAGCTTCTACGTCCGCCCCGGCTCTGCGCTTGACCGCGAGGCGAGGAAGCGCGGCAATTCGGTCTATTTCCCTGACCGCGTGGTGCCGATGCTGCCCGAAGTGCTGTCGACCGACGTGTGTTCGCTGAAAGAAGGCGAAGACCGCGCGGCGATGGTCTGCCATCTGCACATAAGCGGCGAAGGCATGGTCACAAGTTTCCGCTTCACCCGCGCGCTGGTGCGAATTGCGCATAACATTGCTTACGAGGACGCGCAGCAAACGGTCGATAGCGGCAAGCCGCCCGCATATCTCGCGCATCTGTGGGACGCGTGGAAAGCGCTCACCGCCGCGCGTCATGCTCGCGATCCGCTCGAACTTGAACTGCCCGAACGCCGCGTGGTTCTCAACGAACAGGGCCAGATAACCGAAATCGCTATCCGCGAACGGCTGGATGCACACCGCGTGGTCGAGGACTTCATGATCGCCGCCAACGTCGCCGCGGCCAAGGCGCTGGAGGCGAAAACTGCCCCGGTGGTCTACCGCGTCCACGAACCGCCGAGCCGTGAAAAGCTGATTGCCCTGCGCGATTACCTTGCCACGATGGGCAAGAAGCTGGCGCTGGGGCAGGTGGTGACGCCGGGGTTATTCAACCGGATGCTCAAGGACGTGACCGACGAGGCGGAAAAGGCGCTGGTGATGGAGGCGGTGCTCCGCAGCCAGACGCAGGCCTATTACGGCCCCGCCAATGCCGGACATTTCGGCCTTTCACTGGGGTCATACGCGCACTTCACCTCGCCGATCCGCCGCTATGCCGATCTGCTGGTTCACCGCGCGCTGGTCGATGGTTACAAGCTCGAACAACCCGCCCAAAAAAGTCCGGGGCCGGGTTCGCTGCCGCCAACGTCCGGCCTGTCCGACCGCGACCGCGCCAGCCTGCAACAGGTGTCGGATGCGATCAGCCAGACCGAGCGCCGCGCGATGGAGGCCGAGCGTGATACCATTGATCGCTATGTCGCGGCGTGGTTATCGGCCCGCGTGGGCGAGGTGTTCGATACCCGCATCACCGGGGTGCAGGCGTTCGGCTTCTTTGCCACTATCGTGGGGCTGGGCGGGGATGGGCTGGTGCCGATTTCGACGCTGGGCGGCGAATATTTCCGCCACGATGAAGCTGCGCAGGCACTGATCGGAACGGATTCGGGCAAGTCCTATGCGTCAGGCGACCGGTTAAAGCTGAAGCTGGCCGAAGCCAACGCGCTGACCGGCGCGCTCAAATTCGTGCCGGTGGACGCTGACGGCAACGCCATCGAACCGCGCGGACGCCGTGAGGATGAACGGCGGCGCGGCGCTGGCAGAGCGCCGAAAAAGGCGGGTAAGTTCATTGTTGGGCAGCGCGGCCGTCCCGGCAATATCCGCCATCAGGGACGGCCGAAATAGCGCCTATGCGTGATGATCGCGCGCCGTCTCGTCATAATCGACGGGGATGATGTAGAGCGGGCAGGGCAGCGTGCCGACCGCTGCGGAGAAGTGCGTGACCAACGGCCCCGGCGCAGCACCCTTGGCCGCGCCCAGCACCAAGGCGGCAACTTCGGGATGTTCGGCCAGAAATTCGCTGACGATACGTTGCCCATTGCCGATCTTTACCGAAATTGTCGGCATGATCCCGCTTTCCGCCAGCAGATTGCCCGCGACCCCGTGGGCGAGCATTTCTGCCCGATCCCGCGCTTCGGCCTCAATCGTGGCCTGCACCGCGCCGAATGCGCTGAAGTTTTGCTGCGGAACCAGCGCCAGAAGATGCACAGCGCCGGCGACCGCTGCGGCCCGGCGCGCGGCATAGCGCAGCGCGGCTGTCGCCTCTTCGCTTTCGTCAATGATGACCAGAAATGTGCGCATGACCCTGCCCCGTGACCCTACGGCTATCAATGCATTCGTATGGTTTGGCAAGGCCCCCAATCTGGCCTTGCCCGCAGCGTCCGAATTGGCCAGAGAACGGGTCGGGATACGTTTTCGGGAGTTTCAGCGGATCATGGCCTTGGAAATCAAGATGCCGGCTTTGTCGCCAACGATGGAAGAAGGCACCCTCGCGCGGTGGCTGGTGAAGGTGGGGGATACGGTTTCCTCCGGTGACATCATGGCCGAGATCGAGACCGACAAGGCGACGATGGAGTTCGAAGCGGTCGATGAAGGCGTGATCGCCAAAATCGCGGTGCCTGAAGGCAGCGAGAACGTGAAAGTGGGCACCGTGATCGCGATCCTTGCCGAAGAAGGCGAAGATGTGAGCGATGCGGCGGGTGCCAAACCGGGCGTGGCCGCCCCTGCGCCCGCTACAGAGCAAGCGCCTGCCCCCGCACCGGC
>JBGSKN010000324.1:0-17452 GCA_041741215.1 Erythrobacter sp.
CCATGCGGCGGTGGTGGCGCGCGGGATGGGGCGGCCTTGCGTGTCGGGCGCGGGTGCGGTGTCGATTGACCGGGCTGCCCGCACGCTCAGGATCGGGCAGCACGAATTGAAGGAAGGTGACGCGATCACGCTCGATGGCGCAACCGGGCAGGTGATGCTTGGCATTGTCCCAACGGTTGAGCCGGAGTTGGTCGGTGATTTCGGCACGCTGATGGTGTGGGCTGATGAATTGCGGCGGATGCGGGTGCGCACTAATGCCGAAACGCCTGATGATTGCCGCATGGCGCGGCAATTTGGCGCGGAGGGTATCGGGCTGTGCCGCACCGAGCATATGTTCTTTGAGGCAAGCCGGATCAGCCTTGTGCGCCAGATGATTCTTGCAGATGACGAGGCAGGGCGCCGCCGCGCACTGGAACAACTGCTGCCCGAACAGCGCGCTGATTTCACCGCGATTTTCGAGGTGATGGCGGGTCTGCCGTGCACCATCCGGCTGCTCGATCCGCCGCTGCACGAATTCCTCCCCCACGCGGAAGAGGATTTTGCCGAACTGGCTGATGCGACCGGGCTGGGCGTTGATCACCTGAAGCGCCGAGCTGGGGAATTGCACGAATTCAACCCGATGCTGGGCCATCGCGGGTGCCGATTGGGGATCACCTACCCCGAAATCTACGAGATGCAGGCGCGGGCGATCTTTGAAGCCGTGTGCGCGGTGAAGATTTCGAGCGGTGAGGCACCGCTTCCTGAAATCATGATTCCGCTGGTCGCGACCCGGCGCGAATTGGCGATATTGCGCGTGCTGATCGATCAGGTGGCCGAGGCGGTTTTTGCCGAAACCGGCACACGGGTCGATTACCTCGTCGGCACCATGATCGAACTGCCGCGCGCCGCGCTGATGGCGGGCGAGATTGCCGAGGAAGGTGAGTTTTTCAGCTTCGGCACCAATGATCTGACGCAGACCACGCTGGGGCTATCGCGCGATGATGCGGCGAAATTTCTCAGCACCTATGTCGACAAGGGCATTTTCCCACGCGATCCGTTCGTCAGCCTTGATATCGACGGCGTAGGTCAACTGGTCGAATTGGCGGCGGAGCGGGGCAGGGCGACGCGGCCGGGTATCAAGCTGGGCATTTGCGGCGAACACGGCGGCGATCCGGCGAGCATCGCTTTTTGCGAAAGCGTTGGCCTCGATTACGTCAGTGCCTCGCCATACAGGGTGCCGATTGCACGCCTTGCCGCAGCGCAGGCGGCGTTAGCTTCCAGCCAGTGATCGCCGCCCGGTCAGGGTGATGATCTCGAACGTTTCTGGCACCTTGCCATCGGCGTCGGCGCGTTCGGCAAAGGCGGTGCGCGCGCGCGCCAAGGCCGTCTTTCCGAGAGGAGCAGCAGGGCGCGCGAGTGCATTGCCCAGCCCCTGATCGCGCAGGTCAGCAATCAGCCGGTCGAGATTGGAGTAGCGGACTGTCAGGGCGTGGGTATCGACCACCGGATCTTTCCAGCCCGCGCGCTGGAGCAATTGCGGCGCGGCGCGCGCATCGACCATCGGATGGATGCGGGCAGCGGGGCGATCAGGCTCGGCAGCGAGCATCGCGGCGCGCAAGGCGCGAAGGCTTTGGCCACCGATAAAGCTGGCGATCACAAGCCCGCCGGGGGTGAGCGCGTTGCGCAGGTGGATAAGCGCGCCGGGCAGATCGTTGACCGCATCAAGCTGACCGATCACGGCGATAAAATCATAACCGCCTTCGGGCAGCGGCCTCGCCGGATCGACGGCAGCGCCGAGGGCCAGAGCGGTTTCGCGGCCCTTCAGGTAATCGACAAGCGTTTGTGTGCAGGTGCCGATCACCAATGCCCTCGTGGGTTCGTGGCGGACGAAATCCAGACGCTCGATCATGTCGTCGGCAATCTCATCGAGCAGGAAGCTTGCTGCGTCGCCCTGACCCGTCCTGCGCATGGCCGAGCGATGGACGCGCGCCGCACGGCGATGTTCGGAAAAGATGGTCGGGACTGGGCTCAGGTTCATCCAAAGCGCCCTGCCGCGCTTGCCAGCATAGCGCAAGCCATGCGACAATTGCGGCAGATGGCAGTGGTCGCTCACCTAGCCCAAGGCATTCGCCCCGTGGTGGATATGATCTATCCGCCGCGTTGCCCTGCGTGCGGCGTCGCGATTGCGGACCAGCACGGGCTGTGCGGAGAATGCTGGGCCTTGCTGGATATTCCAGCGGCTGGGGTGGGTGAGGCAGGCAGCATACCGATTTACGCTGCAACGCTATACAACGACACTTCGCGCAAGCTGGTGCTGGCTTACAAGCATGGCGGGAGAATTGCGCTGTCCCGCCTGCTGGCCAGCATGATCGCCGCGCGCTTGCCCGCAACCGCCGGTCCTGCGCTGCTGGTGCCAGTGCCGCTTCATCGCTGGAGGCTGTGGAATCGCGGTTTCAATCAGGCGGCATTGCTGGCGAAAGAGCTTGAGAAACTGGGCAAGGGGACAAGTTTGGTGGACGCGCTCTATCGCCGCAAGCGCACGCCAAGCCTGGGCGGGTTGGGCCGTGAGGCACGCGATCAGGCCCTTACAGGCGCGATCGTGTTGAATCCGGCGAGGGCAGGTCTGATGACGGGACGCGATGTCATTCTGATTGACGATGTCTTCACCAGCGGGGCGACCAGTCGCGCCTGTATCGCTGCGATCTTGCAAACCCGCCCCGCCAGCATTGCGGTGGCCTGTTTTGCGCGGGTTGATAGTGCTGAACGCCTGACCACCATACAACGCTTGCCGTAAAAACATAACGCCCGGAGCTTGTTAGCTCCGGGCGCCACGTGACGAAACATTGTGGATCCGCCCTTGCGGGCCTTGGCGACCACCCCCTAAGCTGGCCGCCGGAATCCTGTCCCTTACGTTCAATCGGTCGCGCTGGAACCCCGCTGCCAGCCTGCGGCCCGATCACCCCCAGAACGTGGCACCAGGCGGTGCCGCTATCCGGTTGCGAACCCCTGTTAAGAGGCTCAACGCCGTTCTTTCATTGAGACGGGCAGGGAGGAAGGCGAAACCTTGATCTGGCAATTTTTTTGCGTCGGCCTGTTGTGAACGTGCAACAATCATCGCTAGTGAGCGGTGCGGCCTGTATGAACGATGTTGGCCGCCTTTCTTCACGCAGCACAAACCCGCCCGGAGCCTGATTTGACCGACACCCCTTTGACCACAGAGGAACGTGAATGCGGCGCCGCCTTCGCGCCCAGGTTCGACGCCAGCGGGTTGCTGACTGCGGTGGTTGTCGATCATGCAACGGCGATGGTGCTGGTAGTGGCGCATATGAACCGTGAGGCTCTCGATGCGACGCTCTCCAGCGGGCGGGTGCATTTCTGGTCACGCTCACGCGCGCGTCTGTGGATGAAGGGGGAAACATCGGGGAATATCCTCGAAGTCGAAGAAGTGCTGGTCGATTGCGATCAAGATGCGCTGGTGATCCGCGCGCGGCCCGCGGGGCCTGCCTGCCATACAGGAGCGCGGAGCTGCTTTTACCGAAAGGTTGAAACTGGCACTGGCGAGCCTTCTCTCGTTAAGGTCAAGACTTGACGCTCACGTAAAGGGAAGGTATGGGATGGTCATGGCAACTGCACCCGCTCAGAACCTCGCCGCGACCTCCGAACCGGTCGCCGGCCATGAACCGCGCCGCAACGGTGCCCATCTTGACCGGCCCGACAAGCTTGCACGCGAACAGTTCACGATTTCGGATCTCACATCCGAATTCGGCTGCACCGCCCGCGCGCTGCGGTTTTATGAAGACGAAGGGTTGATAAACCCCGCGCGCGTCGGTTTGACCCGCGTCTATTCAAAACGTGACCGCGCACGTCTGGCGTGGATCATGCGCGCCAAGAATGTCGGCTTCAGTCTGAACGAAATCCGCGAGATGATCGATCTTTACGATCTCGACGATGGCCGGGTTGAACAGCGCCGTGTCACGGTCGAAAAATGCCGCGCACACATCGCCAAACTTCAGGCACAGCGCGATGATATCGATTCTTCGATCAATGAACTCACCGATTTTGTCGCCGAGATCGAGAAGCTCAGCCTTCGCTGGGCCGGTCAGGTGCCCGCAAGCCCTGCCTAAAACAAGCCCCGCCTCAAAGATGCTCACCAAAGGGATTAAGTGATGCCGACCTACACCGCCCCGACCCGCGACACGCGTTTTGTCGTCAACGAAGTGCTCGATCTGGCGAGTTACGGCAACCTGCCCGGCTTTGAAAATGCCACCCCCGACATGATCGACACGGTGATCAACGAGGCGGGAAAATTCTGTGCCGAGGTTCTCGCGCCGGTCAATCAGGCGGGCGATGAACATGGCTGCACCCGGCATGACGATGGTTCGGTCACGACCCCGCCCGGCTTCAAAGAGGCCTATCAGGCCTATGTTGAAAGCGGCTGGGGCACGCTGGCGCAGCCTGAGGAATTTGGCGGGCAGGGCCTGCCGCACACCCTCGGCTTTGTGCTGGAGGAGTATTCCGGCACCGCCAATCAGGCATTTGCGATGTATCCCGGCCTGACCGCCGGGGCGATTTCGGCCATTCTTGCCAAGGGCAGCGACCAACAGAAGGCGGCCTATGTCCCCAAGATGATCGCGGGCGAATGGTCGGGCACCATGAACCTGACCGAACCGCATTGCGGCACCGATCTCGGCATGATCCGCACCAAGGCGGTGCCGAACGCTGATGGTTCTTACGCGATCACCGGCACCAAGATTTTCATCTCGGCCGGGGAGCATGATCTCACCAGCAATATCATCCATCTGGTGCTGGCAAAAACTCCGGGCGCGCCTGACAGCACCAAGGGCATTTCGCTGTTCATCGTGCCCAAGTTCATGCTCGACGAAAACGGCGAACCGGGTGTGCGCAACGGCGTCAGCTGCGGCTCGATCGAAAAGAAGATGGGCATCCACGGCAATTCAACCTGCCTGCTCAATTACGACGGTGCGACCGGCTTCATGGTAGGTGAGGAAAACAAAGGCTTGGCCGCGATGTTCATCATGATGAACGCTGCGCGGCTGGGTGTTGGCATTCAGGGCTATGCTCAGGCCGAAGTGGCTTATCAGAACGCGGTGACTTACGCGCTTGACCGGCGTCAGGGGCGCGCGCTCTCCGGCCCGGCGGAGCCCGAGGCCAAGGCCGACCCGATCTTCGTTCACCCCGACGTACGCCGGATGCTGATGGACGCCAAGGTGTTCACCGAAAGCATGCGGGCGCTGTGTCTTTGGGGCGCACTGCAGGTCGATCTGACCCACAAGGCCCAGACCGCTGAAGAACGCGAGACCGCCGATTTGCTGATCGGGCTGATGACCCCGGTGATCAAGGGTTACGGCACCGACAAGGGCTATGACATCGCCACCAACATGCAGCAGGTTTTCGGCGGTCACGGTTATGTGCGCGAATGGGGCATGGAACAATTCGTCCGCGATAGCCGCATTGCTATGATTTACGAAGGCGCCAACGGTGTGCAGGCGATGGATCTGTGCGGGCGCAAGCTGGGCGCAGGCGGCGGCAAGGCGATCCAGCTGTTCTTTGCCATGATCGACGAGGAAATCGCGGCCGCCAAACAGGTTGCCGAATTGAAGGATATTGCCGAACGGCTTGAAAAGGCGCTGGGCGAACAGAAGGCGGCGACCATGTGGTTCATGCAGAACGCGATGGCCAACCCCAACCACCTTGGTGCAGGCGCGCATCATTACATGCACATCATGGGTATCGTCACGCTCGGCTTCTTCTGGCTGAAGATGGCCAAGGTGGCGCTGAGCAAGCTGGCTGATGATCCGTCAGACCGCGCGTTCTACGAAGCCAAGCTGGTGTCAGCGAATTACTATGCCGAACGTTTCCTGCCCGATGCGGGCGCGCTTAGGCGCAAGCTGGAGGCGGGCAGCGAATACATGATGAAACTTCCGGCAGAAGCCTTCGCCACCGCGGTCTAGCCACGCTTGCCCACGGGAACGGAGCTTTTCTTGCAGGGGTGAGGGGCGGGTTTTGACTATTCGGCTATTGTTTCAGGCGTTGGCAGTAGTGGCGCTGGCATTCGCAGGGCCGCAACCAGCCGCGGCAGCGCAAGTCGAATCCGCCAACGATCAAACAAGCGGGTGGTTTGTTTTTTCCGGATGGGAAGGCCCGGATGTCACGGTGTGGTACCAGCTTCCAGACCGGATCGCGGCTGATACCCCGGTGGTGTTCGTGATGCACGGCGTAAACCGCGATGCAGACCGATACCGTGATGAATGGGCCGCGCTGGCACGGCATCATGGATTCATCGCAGTGGTGCCCCAGTTTTCCTCAGCCGACTTCCCCGGATCACGTGGTTACAACACCGGCTATTTCACCAATGCCGATGGCTCGCCGCGACCGCGCGCATTTTGGTCTTTTTCCGTGATCGAGCCGCTGTTCGATGACACGCGCCAGCGGTTTGGAACCCAGGTGCCGCGCTACACAATCTACGGTCATTCAGCGGGCGCGCAGTTCGTGCACCGTTACGTCATGTTCATGCCCGATGCGCGAATCGAGCAAGCAATTGCGGCCAATGCCGGATGGTACACCATGCCCGATTTCGCTGCCGCGTTTCCCTATGGCCTTGCGGCTACTCCGGTTGGCGCAGCATCCTTGAAGGAAGCGCTGGGAAAGCCGCTTACCGTGCTGCTCGGCACTGCCGATACGGACACCGATGATGCTGACCTGCGCAAGACACCGCAGGCCAATCGTCAAGGCCTGCACCGCTACGCGCGCGGGCAGACGTTCTTTGCGCAAGCGCAGCGAACGGCGACAGCACTGGGGACGGCGCTGGGGTGGAGACTGGAAACGGTGCGCGGCATCGGCCACAGCAATTCCGGCATGGCCAAAGCGGCAGCGCAGACCATCGCTGCGCGGGTAAAGATGGATCGGCAAAGATGATGAAGCGGTTGATCAGGCAGGTTGCGGTTCTGGCACTTGCAGCAGTGCTGCCGTCAGTTGCGGCCAAGGCGCAAGTGCCCGCACCGCTGCATTCACATCTGGATGGCCAGTATGATCAGGTGATTGCAGACCTGATCCGCATCACCGAAACCCCCGCTCCGCCGTTCAAGGAACAGGCGCGTGCGCAATTGTTTGCGGCAATGCTGCGCGATGCCGGGCTGACCGATGTCACCATTGATGCTGAAGGCAATGTGCTGGCGCTGCGGCCCGGAACCGCAGATGGCCCGGTATTCGTTGTCTCCGCCCATCTCGATACGGTCTTTCCCGAAGGCACCCCGATCAAGGTGACGCGCGAAGGTGATCGTCTGATCGCTCCGGGCATTGGTGACGATAGCCTTGGCCTTGCCTCGATCCTCGCGTGGGTGCGAGTGCTGAACGCCAATGATGTCGACACCCGGCAACCAATTTTGTTTGTCGGCACCGTTGGCGAAGAAGGGCAGGGCGACCTGCGCGGTGTGCGCTATCTGTTCACAAAGGGAGAATATGCGGGCCGGATCACTGGTTTCCTGTCGATCGACAATGCCGATGCCGGACGTGTGGTCAATGCTGCGGTTGGCTCACGGCGCTACAGGTTGGCGTTCAGGGGGCCGGGCGGACACAGCTACGGCGCGTTCGGAATCGTCAACCCCATGGCCGCGATGGCCGCGACCGTGAGCGGGCTTTACGCGATCAACGTGCCAACCGACCCCAAGACGACTTATGCAGCCAGCGTGGTCAGCGGCGGCACCTCGGTCAATTCGATCCCCGATGAAATCCTGCTCGAAGTCGACATGCGCTCGAGCGATCCGGCGGCTCTGGCGCAGCTTGAACAGGCAATGCTGGCCGCGGCTGAAGCGGCGGTCGCGGGCGAAAATGCCGCGCGTTCCACTATTGCCGGGGGCGTTACCGTTGACCCCCGGTTGATTGGTGATCGGCCTGCGGGATCGACCCGTGCCGATCACCCGCTGGTGCGAGATGCCATTGCTTCATCACAGGCGGCCGGGTTTACCCCCCGCCTCGATGCGTCGTCGACCGATGCCAATATTCCCATGAGCCTTGGCATCCCCGCGCTGACGATCGGGACGGGTGCTGGCGGCGGGCGGACGCATAGCCTTGACGAATATCTTGAGGCCGGGCGCGAAAGGTTCATCGCCGGGCTTTCCGTCGGTCTGGGCGTTATTCTGGCGCAGACGCAAGGCGATCCCGGCGACTGATCAGCCTGCTTCGATCTTGGCGGCGACTTCCTCGATCGTGCCGGTTACCAGCAAGGGACTGCCACCCACCATCCCGACATTGGTCTGGCCGTTTTCTCCCGTGCGCAACCAGGCAATGTTCTGCGCTACGACAAGATAATTGCCGCCGCGCGATTCCAGCAGAACGAATTTCATGTGATGCCTCCCGAGCCGCTGGAGTAATGCCCGGCAGGTCATCGGATGGCATAGGCCGCCCCGGTTAAGAAGATTTACTCGACCGGGAGGAAATCGGGCACCGACAAATACCGCTCGCCAGTATCGTAGTTGAAGCCCAGAACGCGCGCACCCTCCGGTAATTCCGGCAGTTTCTTCGCAATCGCGGCCAAAGTCGCGCCGGATGAAATCCCCACCAGCATTCCTTCTTCGCGAGCCGCGCGGCGGGCCATTTCCTTTGCCTCGTCGGCGCCGACCTGGATCGCCCCGTCAATCGCCGCGGTATGCAGATTGCCCGGAATAAAGCCCGCGCCAATGCCCTGGATCGGGTGCGGGCCGGGTTGTCCGCCGCTGATCACCGGGGAAAGTTCAGGCTCAACCCCGTAAGCCTTGAACTGCGCCCAATGCTTTTTCAGCTCCTCGGCGCAGCCCGTCAGGTGGCCGCCGGTGCCAACGCCGGTGATCATCACGTCAATCGGGGTGTCTGCGAAATCAGCGAGGATTTCGCGCGCGGTGATGCTTGCGTGGACTGCAGGGTTGGCGCTGTTGTCGAACTGGCTTGGCATCCATGCGCCGGGGGTCTGATCGACCAGTTCCTGCGCCCGTTCAATCGCGCCCTTCATGCCCCTTTCGCGCGGGGTGAGGTCAAAGCTTGCTCCGTAGGCAAGCATCAACCGCCGCCGCTCGATCGACATCGATTCGGGCATCACCAGCACCAGCCTGTAACCCTTGACCGCTGCCACCATCGCAAGGCCGATACCGGTATTGCCGCTGGTCGGTTCGACAATCGTGCCGCCGGGCTGCAACGCGCCGCTTTCTTCGGCATCTTCCACCATCGCCAGCGCGATCCGGTCCTTGATCGATCCGCCTGGGTTCGACCTTTCGGACTTTATCCACACCTCGTGATCGGGGAACAGCCGCGCCATGCGGATATGCGGCGTATTGCCGATGGTCGCAAGGATGCTGTCAGCCTTCATGTCGTCACCTCTCTCTTGAGCGCAGCCGGTTCAAAATTCCGCGCGCGGCGCAGTTCCGGGAAATACCACGCCCATACCAATGTCACGAATATCGCACCCGCGCCGCCAAATACAACCGCACCGGTAGCGCCCAGGATCGCGGCGGCAAGCCCCGATTGCATCTCCCCCAATTCGTTCGACGCTGAAATCGCAAGGCCCGAAATCGCAGAAACCCGCCCGCGCCGGTCGTCGGGGGTAAACAATTGCACCAGCGAAGAACGGATGAATACCGATACCATGTCGACCGCCCCCATGATCGCAAGTATCGCCAGCGACAGGAAGAAGTTGCGTGAAAAGGCAAAGGCGATGGTGGCTGCGCCGAACGCGCCTACCGCCCACAACATCTTTATGCCCACTTCGCGTTCCAATGGCCGGAATGACAGCCACAGCGCGACGCTGGCCGCGCCAAGCGCTGGGGCAGCGCGCATCAGGCCTAATCCTTCCGGCCCGACAAACAGGATATCGCGCGCAAAAACTGGCAGCAACGCGGTTGCGCCGGCCAGCAGCACCGCAAACAGATCAAGCGTGATGCAGCCCAGCAAAAACCGCTCGCGCCACACATATATCAGCCCTTCGATGATCTGCCGCAGCGGTTTCAGCGGCGGGCCTTCGTGCCTGGCGCGAACCGGGCGCACGGTAAGGATCAGCACCATTGCAGCCATAAGCATTGCGGCCGACAGCGCGTGCGGCAGCCATTCCGCCTTGGCAAAGATCAACCCGCCCACCGCAGGCCCCGCGACACTGGCGGTCTGCCATGCGATCGATGACAGCGCGATAGCGCGCGGCAAAAGCGCAGAGGGGACGATATTCGGCGCTATCGCGCTCATCGAAGGGCCGACAAACACCCGCGCCGTGCCATGCGCCGCAGCAAGCGCGAACAAGATCGGGATGTTGAGCGCGTCTTGCCAAGTGATTACCGCCAGCAGCACTGCCACGCAGCCGTCGATCCCGTTGGCAAAGGCAGCAACATGGCGGCGATCAAACCGATCAGCAGCCAGCCCCGCTACCGGGGTCAGCAAGAACAGTGGAATAAACTGCGCGAGGCCTAGTAGCCCAAGCTGGAACGAAGCCTCGGCCACGCTCATTCCGTAATCGGCGCGCGCGGTTTCATAAAGCTGATAGCCGAGCAGAACCACCATCGACATGGTCGCGAAGACCGCCATGAAGCGAGCAAGCCAATAGCGCCGGTAATCGCCGATCTGGAGCGGTGAGGTTGGTTCAGTCACATCTGCGCCATGGCAGGCGAAGATGCGGCTGCCAAGCAGATGAAACTTTTTAGCGGTGAGGCTGACCTGCCGCGCGGATCAGCGCGAACGGCGCAGACGCGGGTTGGGTTGCAGCTGGTCGATGATCGTAACAAAGTCATCGAGCCGGATGATCCGTTCAAACTGCAGCCCCGCGCGGTTATCACGCGTCCAGATCACATAGGCTTCGATCCGGCCTACCACGGGGAGGCGGATGATGATGCGGTCACCGCGTTCCAGCTGCCTGACATCATCGACCATAAAGCCGTGCGCCGACAGGTTGCAGACGTGCAAATGCAGATCGCCGTGCACGAAATGCTCGACAATAGCCGGAAAATCGACCGGATGGCGCGCCGCGCGGCGCAGATCGGTAACACTCAGATTAGCTCCACCAGCCACGTTTTGCGATCCTTCCCTCCGCATGGGTCCAGATGCAAAAGATGCCACGCAAAGGCTGATAATTGGTAAAGAACGCCAGACCGGTCGTATCAGCAATGCACCAGAGCGTGCCGTTTCCTGCCAAGGCTGATCCGCAACGTCTCGCCATCGCCTGGCTGGACAAGGAATGCCGGATCGGTGATCGTCTCGCCATCAAGCTTGACCGCGCCCTCAGCCAGTTTGCGCTTGGCCTCGCCGTTTGATGCGGTGAGGCCAAGCTGCGTCAGCAGCGCGGCAATGCGCATGCCTCCTGTGCCCACGGCGATGCTCGGCAGATCCTCTCCCGCACCGCTTCCGGCAAAGGTTTCCCGCGCGGTCGCTTCCGCGCGGGTGGCCGCATCGCCGCCGCGCACCAGCTTGGTAACTTCGTTGGCGAGGACGGCCTTGGCGGCGTTGATCTCCGCGCCTTCAAGCGATTCGAGCCTGCTGATCTCATCCAGTGGAAGATCGGTGAACAGCCGCAGGAACCTGCCCACGTCACGGTCATCGACATTGCGCCAATATTGCCAGAAATCATAGGCAGGCAGCTGATCTTCGTTCAGCCAGACCGCGCCCGCAGCAGACTTGCCCATCTTCGCGCCATCGGCGGTGGTCAGCAGCGGGGTGGTGAGACCGTAAAGATCGGTTCCATCCATTCGCCGACCAAGCTCGATCCCGTTGACGATATTGCCCCATTGGTCTGATCCGCCCATCTGCAAACGCACTCCCATGTTGCGCGACAGATGGCGGAAATCATAGCCTTGCAGGATCATGTAGTTGAATTCGAGGAAGGTCATCGGCTGTTCGCGTTCAAGACGCAGCCGCACCGAATCGAAACTCAGCATCCGGTTGATGGTGAAATGCGTGCCAACCTGCTGGAGCAGCTCGATATAGCCAAGCTGGCTGAGCCAATCGTGGTTGTTGACCATCACCGCATCACTCGGCCCGTCACCAAAAGTCAGCAGCTTGTCGAACACTGTGAAAATCGAAGCGATATTGGCCTCAATCGTCGCATCGGTCAGCATTTTGCGGCTTTCATCGCGCCCGGAAGGGTCGCCGATCCGCGTGGTGCCGCCGCCCATCAACACGATTGGCTTGTGCCCGGCCTGTTGCAGGCGCCGCAGCATCATGATCTGCACCAGGCTGCCGATGTGCAATGACGGCGCTGTCGCGTCAAAGCCGATATAGCCCGGCACAACCTGCTTCGCGGCGAGCGCATCAAGCCCGGCCGCATCGGTCATCTGGTGGATATAGCCGCGATCGTCCAGCAGGCGCAGCAGGTCGGATTCGTAATTGCTCATGGCCGCCGCGCTTAACAGGGGGGAGCGGCAACGGGAAGTGGCTTGCGAGGGACAGGGCGAAGCGGCAAAGAGCGGCAATGCACACGCTCATTCTTCATCACACCTGCGACCTCGGCCCGATTCACGCGGTGACGGCTGCTATTACCGCCACGCCCACTGGTTGCGAGGCGGAGTTCCGGCTCGCTGGACAGGTGCCCGCGATCATTCTGCCCACGCCCACCGCCCCCGAACGCGCGGACAATCTGTGGCAGACCACCTGTTTCGAAATATTCTGGCAGCCGATCGGCGGTACATATTACCGCGAGTTCAACCTTTCGCCGTCGGGCCGCTGGGCCGCGTATGATTTCGATTCCTTTCGCGAAGGGATGCGCGATGCACCGGTTGATGCGATTGCCCTGGCCTGTTCGCATGATGCAAACGGATTGGTGCTGAGCGCGACCATTGCTGCCGATTTGCCAGGCCCGGCGCAAGTCGCGCTCAACGCAATTGTCGAACATGCGGATGGCGCCAAGCAGTTCTGGGCGTTGTCATTCGCGCCCGGCGCGCCCGAGTTTCATGCTGAAGCCACGCGCCAACTGATTGTTGAACGTTAGAGCGCTTTCCGGCTGCGATCAGGGTTGAGGCCCAATCCATGATGCTGCATTCAGGCAAAAGCGGCGCAAACGCCATTGCCTTTGCCGCTGTGCTGCTCCACCCCTTGACCCATGAAGACAGGCATTGACCGGCTGCTGGCCGATCCCGAACTGCTGGCGGCGCTCAAAGGCAGCCGCGTCGCGCTGGTGGCGCATCCGGCAAGTGTAACGTCAAACCTAACGCACAGCCTGGATGCGCTGATGGCAGCAGGCGTGAACATCAACAGCGCCTTCGGTCCGCAGCATGGGCTGAAAGGCGACAAACAGGATAACATGGTCGAAAGCGCGGATGCGATGGACCCGCGTCATGGCATCCCGATTTTCTCGCTTTATGGCGAGGTGCGCCGGCCGTCCGGTCAGATGATGACGAGCGCCGATGTGTTCCTGTTTGATCTGCAGGATCTCGGCTGCCGCATCTATACCTTCGTCACCACACTGCTGTATCTGCTCGAAGAAGCGGCACGGACGGGCAAGGAAGTGTGGGTGCTCGACCGGCCCAACCCGGCAGGCCGCCCGGTTGAAGGCACATTGCTGGTGCCGGGGCAGGAAAGCTTTGTCGGCGCAGCCCCGATGCCGATGCGCCACGGTCTGACAATGGGAGAGATGGGGCACTGGTTCATCGAACATTTCGGGCTCGACGTCGCTTACAAGGTGGTGGCGATGGAGCGCTGGCGTCCTGATGCAGATGACGGGTGGGGCTGGCCGGCGTCGCGCCTGTGGATCAACCCTTCGCCCAATGCCGCCAACATCAACATGGCGCGCTGTTATGCTGGCACCGTGATGCTGGAAGGCACCACGCTGTCGGAAGGGCGCGGCACCACCCGGCCACTCGAGGTGCTGTTTGGCGCGCCCGATATTGATGCTGGCGCGGTCCTGACCGAGATGCACCGTCTCGCGCCCGAATGGCTGGCAGGCTGCGCTTTACGCGAATGCTGGTTTGAACCAACCTTCCACAAACACGCAGGTATGCTGTGCAATGCATTGATGATTCATGCAGAAAGCGATTTCTACGATCATCACGTATTCAAACCCTGGCGCTTGCAGGCGCTGGCGTTCAAGGCAATCCGGCGGCTCTATGGCGATTACCCGCTGTGGCGCGACTTCCCTTACGAATACGAGTTGGACCGGCTCGCTATCGATGTAATCAATGGCGGGCCTTCGCTGCGTCAGTGGGTCGATGACCCTGCCGCGGCACCGGATGATCTTGACGTCATGGCATCACATGACGAGGCGGCATGGGTTGCCGAAGTGCGCGGACACCTGCTCTATCCATAAATCACCGTTCGGCGCTGGGGCGCTGTCAGCCAAACAGAATGGCGCCACAACCGCCATCAGGGGAAGGGATTGAACATGGCGACCACACCGATGAACGCAGCCGGTTCCAGATCGGTCAGGGTGACGCTGTGGATCTTGCTGACAGTCTATATTTTCAACTTCATCGACCGCCAGATCGTCAATATCCTTGCCGAACCGATCGCCCGCGATCTGGGCCTCAGCGATACGCAGATCGGGTTGATGACCGGGTTGGCCTTCGCGCTGTTTTACACTGTGCTGGGCATTCCGATTGCGCGCTTTGCCGACCGGTCGTCCACCAGCCGCCCTGCGGTGATCGCGATTTCTCTGGCGGTATGGTCGGGCATGACCGCGATCTGCGGGCTGGCGCAAAACTTTTCGCAGCTGCTGCTCGCGCGCATCGGCGTGGGCGTGGGGGAGGCGGGCTGCACGCCGCCTGCGCATTCGTTGATCAGCGATATTGTGCCGCCAGAAAAGCGCAGCTCGGCGCTCGCTTTCTATTCGCTCGGCATTCCTGTTGGAACGCTGTTGGGGATGGTGATCGGCGGAACACTGGCCGACTTTGTTGGCTGGCGTGAAGCCTTCCTGATTGTTGGCCTTCCGGGGGTCGCATTGGCGTTGGTTGTGTGGTTCGTGCTGAAAGACCCGCGCCGCAGCGATGCCCAGATGATCCTGCGCAATCAGAACCAGCCCGCGGCACTCCCGTTAAAGGATGCGCTGCGTTTGGTGATGAGCTCGCGGGCTTTTGTATTGTTGTTGTTCGCCGGATCGGCGGCGTCATTCCTTTCCTATGGCAAGACAACCTGGACCACGATCTTTTTCCAGCGCACGCATGATCTGACACCGGGCGAGGTGGGGTTGTGGTTCGGCATCGTCGGCGGTGTAGGCGGCATTCTTGGCACCATGCTCGGCGGTTATCTGGCTGACCGGTTCGGCGCAAAAAATCGCCGCCATGTCCTGAGCGCGCCTGCGATCGGCATGGCGCTGGCGGTGCCGCTGGCGCTGCTGGCCTATAACTCGCCAAGCTGGCCGATGGCATTGGCGCTTCTGTTCGCGCCGACAGTCTTCAATTCGTTCTATTACGGGCCGACCTATTCGGCGGCGCAGGGACTGGTGCCGATCCGCGCGCGCGCGATTGCCGCAGCGACGCTGCTGTTCTTTCAGAACCTGATCGGGCTGGGGCTGGGGCCGCTGTTCTTCGGGATGCTGTCAGACTTATTGCAGCCCGCCTATGGCGCCGAAAGCGTGCGCTATGTGCTGTATGGCGCGGCGTTTCTGGGGCTGGTTCCGGCGTATTTCTTCTGGCGCTGCGGATTGCGGCTCAACGAGGAGCTGGACCAGAAGGATTAATCCGGCTCGCGCACGGGCTGCACCAGCGTTACCAGCACAAAACTGATCAGCATCAGCAGATACCAGCTGCCATATTTGGTGATGCTGACCATGCGCCATTCGTTTTCCTGCCCCGGGTAGTTCCAAGCATTGGCGAAGGTGGCGATGTTCTCGGCGAACCAGATGAACAGCGCGACGAGGCCGAAGCCGATGATCAGCGGCATCCCGCGATGCGCGCGCCAGTTGCGGAAGCGGACACGGGTGCGCCAGAAGATCAGCGCCGTGGCGGCAAACAGTCCCCAGCGGATGTCGATGGTGAAGTGGTGGGTGAAGAAGTTGACATAGATCGCCGCCGCCAAGGCCCATGTCATCCACGCAGGCGGATAGTGGGTGAAGCGAAAGTCGAAGATCCGCCACACCCGCGCGATGTAGCTGCCGACTGCGGCATACATGAACCCCGAAAACAGCGGCACCGCGCCGATGTGGAGCACGCTCGCCTCAGGGTAAGTCCATGATCCAGCCTGCGTCTTGAACAGCTCCATCACCGTGCCGACGACGTGGAAGATCAGGATCACCCGCGCCTCGCGCCATGTTTCGAGCCGGAAGGCGAGCATCGCGGCCTGAATGGCGATGGCGGCCAGCGTCAGGAAGTCATAGCGGTGGAGCGGGGCCTCAAACGGACCAGTGTCTGGGTAGAACAGATGCGTGCCCAGTAGCAGCGCCAGCAGCAAGCCACCGAACAGGCAGGCCCAACCTTGCTTGAAACCGAACAGCAGGAATTCGTAGAGCCACAGGCGCCAGCCCGTGCCGGGATCGAAGGCTTCGAGGCGGAGGCGGACGGCTTCGAAGCGGGTGTGGGCTGCCCACGATTTACCGCCCGTCATGCTGAACTCGTTTCAGCATCCATTTGGAGGCAAGGAACTGGGCGGATGAACCATTGACCCTGACACATGCTCAGGGTGACGCGTGAGGGAACACCGGTCCCGCTCAAGCCCCGTGCTTCCGCGAAAGCTCCCGCATCGCATCATCCAGCCCGCCCAGCGTCAGCGGATACATCCGGTCACTGACCAGCTGCTTGATCATCTTGGTCGACTGCGAATAGCCCCACTGCTTTTCCGGCACCGGGTTGAGCCACACGGTTGCGGGATAGGTGTTGGCGACGCGTTGCAGCCAGACCGCGCCCGCTTCTTCGTTCATGTGCTCGACGCTGCCGCCCGGATGGGTGACTTCATAGGGGCTCATCGCCGCATCGCCGACGAACACGATCTTGTAATCATGCCCATATTTGTGGAGCACGTCCCAGGTCTTGGTGCGTTCCTGCCAGCGGCGCTTATTGTCCTTCCACACGCCTTCGTACAGGCAGTTGTGGAAGTAGAAGAACTCCATGTTCTTGAACTCGGACGTCGCGGCGCTGAACAGTTCCTCGACCAGTTTGATGAACGGGTCCATCGATCCGCCGACGTCGAAGAACAACAGCAGCTTCACCGCATTTCGCCGTTCGGCGCGCATGTGGATATCGAGCCAGCCTTGCCTGGCGGTGCCCGCAATCGTGGCGTCGATATCGAGCTGATCCTGCGCACCTTCGCGGGCAAAGCGCCGCAGCCGCCGCAGCGCCATCTTGATGTTGCGGGTGCCCAGTTCCTTCGTGCTGTCGAGGTTCCTGAACTCGCGCTTTTCCCACACTTTGACCGCGCGGCCATGCTTGCTTTCGCCGCCGATGCGCACGCCTTCGGGGTTATAGCCCGAATTGCCGAAGGGTGACGTGCCCCCGGTGCCGACCCACTTGTTGCCGCCCTGATGGCGCTTTTCCTGTTCTTCGAGCCGCTTTTTCAGCGTCTCCATGATCTCGTCCCAATCGCC
>JBGSKN010000325.1:0-9847 GCA_041741215.1 Erythrobacter sp.
GCGCACGCCTTCGGGGTTATAGCCCGAATTGCCGAAGGGTGACGTGCCCCCGGTGCCGACCCACTTGTTGCCGCCCTGATGGCGCTTTTCCTGTTCTTCGAGCCGCTTTTTCAGCGTCTCCATGATCTCGTCCCAATCGCCCAGCGATTTGATCGCCTCCATTTCCTCAGGCGTCAGGAACTTTTCGGCCACCGCCTTCAGCCAGTCTTCGGGAATATCGACCTGGTTCTGGCCGTAATCGGACATGATCCCCTTGAACACCTTGTGGAACACCTGATCGAACCGGTCGAGCAGGCCTTCATCCTTCACGAAGGTGGCACGCGAAAGGTAGTAGAACGCCTCTGGCGTCGAATCGATCACGTCCCTGTCGAGCGCCTCAAGCAAGGTGAGGTGCTCTTTGAAACTGGCCCCGATTCCGGCCGCCCGCAGTTCATCGATGAAATTGAAAAACATGGGCTGCTGCTTAACCCGCGTCTGCGGGCCTGACCAGTCCCCATTCCTGTGCGGCCTTGCGCAGGGATTTAACCCTTCAATAACCATCACCGGGTAATCCGAGTGCGACAGACAAGGGGCCGCGTCGCAATGCATCAGATCGCCATAGATACCCAGAATGCCAGGGCGCTGGGAATGATCCCCGAAAGCTGCGGTGCGGTAACGGTGGGGTGCACCGATGTTGCCGGCGTTGTCGAGGCGGTGATTGCTTCGTCCAGGGCGCTGCGCGGCGAACATGAGGCACTGCGCGAAACCGTGCGCGCGCTTGAGGCTGACCAGGCGAAAGTCGCCGAAGCAAGCGATGAAGCGCGCTTGTTATCGGAACGCGCGATTGAACGCCTGTCCGAAGGCACCGCGCTGATCCAGTCCTCGCTTGGTCAGATTGCCGGGCTGATCGAGTTGGTCGATACGCTCGGCCAGCATGTCACCAGCTTTTCCGCAGCGATGGAACAGGTGCGCCGCAGCGCACAGGACATCGACAATATTGCCGAGACGACCAATATCCTCGCGCTCAATGCGACGATCGAAGCGATGCGCGCAGGCGATGCCGGGCGGACATTTGCAGTGGTCGCCGCCGAGGTCAAAAGCCTCGCCAATGACACGCGCAAAGCGACCGAGGAAATCGCCCAGACGATCGATGCGCTTGGCGAAGAAGCCGAGGTGGTTATCACCCGGATCGAAGCCGGTGCCGTGGCGAGCGGCGAGGCCCGTGCCTCGGTCGCGCGGATCGAAAGCAGCCTGTCCAACGTCGGCGCGCTTGTCGAAGAGGTCGATCAGCAGAACGACGTTATCGCGCGGTCAACCGGCACCATCAGCGGCCATGTCGACAAGGTGCAGCGCGTGCTCACCAGCTATGACGCGGCATCGCGCAGCAACGAAGACCGGCTGCATGGTGCACACCGCAAGATGGAAGAGCTGGAAATCACCGCCAGCGAAATGTTCGACCGGATCGTTCAGGCAGGTCTCAGCCCCGAAGACAGCGTGATGGTGGCGCAGGCACAGGCGATGACGCAGGAATTGACCGAGCACACCGAAGCCGCGCTGGCGAGCGGCGCTGTGACGATGGCGGCTCTTTTCGATACCGATTATGTCCCGATGCCGAACACCAACCCGCAATTGTTCCGCACCCGTTTGTCCGAATGGGCGCATGCCGAGTGGCGCACCTTCCTTGACCGCGCCAAGGCGAGCGACCCGCGCGTGATGGCGGCGGCCTGCACCGATTTGAACGGGTTTCTACCAACCCACCTCACCGAACGTTCACGCGCGCCAACCGGCGATCTTGCCCATGACACCAAATATTGCCGCAACGGGCGGGTGATATTCGACACCATCGACCGCAAGGCCAAGGCCAGCACCGCGCCTTACATGATGGCGGTGTATCGTCAGGAAGGCGACGGCGCGAGCTACGTTGTGGTGCGCAATGTCTATGTCCCGCTGATGATCGGCGGGCGGCGCTGGGGCGATTTCGAGCTGGCTTACAGCTTCGATTGAGGCGTCGAGGCGGGCAAGCGATTATTCCGAGGGCACGGTGATCGTGGTCTTTTTTTCATTGCCCGGCAATATCCCGGCGCTGAACAAGGGGCTGACGTTACCCGGCAGGCCGAGCACTTGTTCTGGCTGCGGCAAGCGATCAAACGGCGGGTAGGTCACTTCAGTCACGCCGTCGGATTGAGTGACCAGAAAACCGCGCGACGGTGACATCAGCGGCCCCAGATCATAACGCCCCACCGACAGGCTGGTGCCGACATCGCCAATCGCGACGAGATAGCTGTCGTCTGCGTCGCCGCGACGGTAAATGCCATATTGCGGCTGCGATGCCGGGTCGCGGCACCAGGCAGCTTTGGGATGGACGGTGTCATCATCCGTCTTTGCCTGTTCGATCCTGGCTTCGTGCGCTGCACCCAGTGTTCCGCCAAGCAAGATTGAGCCCATCATATCAAGGCGCATCAGCTTTGCCTTCTTTCCTGATTTGAGCGGCGCGGCGCAATTCTGAATGTCGACGAAGGGCGGGGCTGGCTGGGTCGCCGGGGTAAGCGCCAGCCCTGCCATGAATTCGGTCATGCGCGCATCCAGCGCCGCAGGATCGAGCTTTCGCGAAGTCATGCGCAGCTTCACCAGCCACCCGTCGTGCAGATAGATCGCAAGCCCGCTCGATTTGAGCTCATTGGAAAGCGGCGCTACGACCTTCAAGCCGCTTTGCGCCCCGGCATTGTTGGGGGGCGTGAAGCGGGTGATCCGCACTGCGTTGGCATCAACATCGCCCAGCATCGGATTGGCGAACATTCCGGCGATTGCTCGGTCGCCCCAGATTGCCACCGAAGCAGGCACCGCGCGGTAAACGAACAGATCGGCCCAACTCCCGGTCGCATCGTCTTTGAATGCGACCCCGACATTATAGCCGTCCTCGTCATATTGCTTGCTCTGCCCGCGTGCAAATCCGGCGAGCATAGGAGGAAGTGCCAGTCCGCTAAGGTCGTGGCTCCAGGTCGGAGCAGGTTGGGCGATCTGGTCTTGGGCCAAGGCGTGCGGCATCGGCAGCGCCGCAACCAGAACAGCGCCGCAAATGACTGAAAAACAACGCTGAAAACTGTGCATGATGCCCCTCCCGCGAAGGCCCATCATAGAAAAGCCAGCAATGATTGCAAGGATGCGCGGCGCAGCACCCCCGCCTATCATCCCGGATTGCGCCGCGCCATGAATGCCAGCCGTTCAAACAGCATGATGTCCTGTTCGTTCTTGAGCAATGCGCCGTGCAGCGGCGGGATCGCGCTGGCCGGATTGCTACTCTGCAACACCTCCAGCGGCATATCCTCGTTCAGCAGTAGCTTGAGCCAGTCGAGCAGTTCGCTGGTCGAGGGTTTCTTCTTCAACCCCGGCACTTCGCGCAGATCGTAGAATATATCCATCGCCTTTTTCACCAGCACTTTCTGGATGCCGGGGAAGTGGACGTCGATGATTTCCTGCATCGTCTCGCGGTCGGGGAACTTGATGTAGTGGAAGAAACAGCGGCGCAGAAACGCGTCGGGCAGTTCCTTTTCATTGTTCGAGGTGATGACCACGATCGGGCGTTCTTTCGCCTCGATCCGCTCCTGCGTTTCGTAAACGTCAAAACTCATCCGGTCGAGTTCCTGCAGCAGATCGTTCGGGAACTCGATATCGGCCTTGTCGATTTCGTCGATCAGCAGCACGGGGAGCTGCGGCGCGGTGAAGGCATCCCACAGCTTGCCCCGCTTGACGTAATTGCGGATGTCGTGGACACGCTCTTCGCCCAATTGCCCATCGCGCAGACGCGCCACGGCGTCATATTCATACAGCCCCTGATGCGCCTTGGTGGTGGATTTGATGTTCCATTCGATCAGCGGGGCGTTCAGCGCCTTGGAAATCTCATGCGCCAGCACGGTCTTGCCGGTGCCGGGTTCACCCTTGACCAGCAGCGGGCGGCGCAGCGTGACGGCGGCATTCACCGCAACCTTCAAATCTTCGGTCGCGATATAGGACTTGGTGCCTTCAAAACGCTGCTGTTCGGTCATAGAGCTTTCCCTTTACACTTTCCGTTCGCGTTAAGTGGCTGGGACGCCTTGCGCAAGGGTGACGCTGCGGAAGCTGGCGAATTGGCGAGGCGGGATGCCAAGGCTCATTGAAACTTTTGTCCCGGCACAGCGAATAACCCGTTAGACCGCCGCGCAAGGAGATTGTTGATGCCGACCGAAAATCTGAAGATTACGACGACCAGAGGGCACACGCTTTCTGCCTCGCTTGAACTGCCCACCGGGCTGGTGCGCGGGGCGGCGCTGTTTGCGCATTGCTTCACCTGCACCAAGCAATCCAAGGCTGCGACCGCCGTCACCCGCGCGCTGGCCCGCGAGGGGATCGCCGCCTTGCGCATCGACTTCACCGGTCTGGGTGCGAGCGAGGGCGATTTCGGCAGCGCAGGCTTTGCCAGCGATGTTGAAGATCTGGTCGCTTCGGTCGACTATCTGGTTGCGCAGTTCGATTGCCCGATCCTGCTGGTTGGCCATAGCCTTGGCGGGGCAGCGGTGCTGGCTGCGGCAAGTTTTCTGGGACGCGAAAAGGTTGCAGCGGTGGCGACCATCGGCGCGCCCAGCGATGTTCCGCATGTGCTTCACAACATCAAGGGCGATCTGGAAGAGATCGAGCGCGTGGGTGAGGGCAAGGTTTCCATCGGCGGGCGGTCATTCGTTCTCAGCGCGCAATTCCTGGCGAACACCCGCGAGGTTGAACTGCTCGAACAGGTGAGCAAGCTGCGCGTGCCGCTCATGATAATGCATTCACCCACCGATGCGATTGTCGGGATAGAGCACGCCGGCAAATTGTTCGACGCGGCCAAGCATCCCAAAAGCTTTGTCAGTCTGGCGGGCGCGGATCATTTGCTGGTCGATGAAGATGATGCGAATTTCGCGGCGCAGATGATCGCTGCCTGGGCGGTGCGTTATCTGGCGAACAAGGATATGTCGCCAAAGCCGGAATCGGGCGTGGTGGTGCAGACCGGAAACGGCAAATTCGGCACCGAAGTTTTTACCTCGCGCCACCGTTTTGTCGCGGACGAACCGGCAAGTTTTGGCGGGAATGATACCGGCCCAACGCCGTATGACCTGCTTTTGGCGGCGCTTGGCACCTGCACGGCGATGACGATGAAGATGTATGCCGACCGCAAGCAATGGCCGTTTGAAGGTGCGCGGATCAAACTGACCCATGATCGCGATCACGCGAAGGATTGCGATCATTGTTCAGGTGAAAAGGCTCCTGCAAACGTGCAATCGCTCAATCGCGAGATCGAAATCCTGGGGGATGAACTGACCGCAGAACAACGCGCGAAAATCATCGAAATTGCCGACAAGTGCCCCGTTCACCGCACGCTGGAAGGGCAGCTGCATATTCGCACTCAAGCGGTGGGCCATATGTCATCGCCAAGTCCGGCGTGATCACAACCTGCTGGCGGCACCAAGGCAGACAAAGGCAAGCTGCGCCGCCAGCACTGCAATCGTGGCGACTTTCCAGAGCGTGCCGGCATTCTTCATCCCGCGCCCCCACGTCCACAGCCCGATCGCGCCGCTCGCCAGCGTTGAAAACGCAATGGTCAGCCATCCTGACTGCCCTGCCAGCATCACGAAAAGGGCAAACAGCACCCCCATCTGCAACAGGAACGCCGCTGCAAACCACGCAATCGGGATCGGGCGATAGGCGGCATCGGGGATGATCGAATCGGGCAGGGCGCTGTCGGGACGTGACAGGCGCCGATCCCCGGCCATGATGTCTTCCTCGCGCGGGTCGGGATAATCGCGATCAGGCATCGATCAGATCGCGGTCAATCTCGCCAGCCCGGTTCTGGATGAAGTTGAAGCGGTGTTCGGGGTTGCGGCCCATCAGTTCATCGACCAGCCGCGCCACGCCCGCGCGCTGTTCAAACTCCTGCGGCAGGGTGATGCGGATCAAACCGCGGGTTTCTGGCGCCATCGTGGTTTCACGCAATTGCTGCGGGTTCATCTCGCCAAGGCCTTTGAAGCGGCTGACGTCGACCTTCCTGGCTTTGAACACTGTTGCTTCCAGCTCGGCGCGATGCGCATCGTCGCGGGCGTAGCGGCTCTCCTTGCCAGCGGTCAGCCGATAAAGCGGCGGCTGCGCAAGGTAGAGATGCCCGCGCTTCACGATGTCGGGCATTTCCTGAAAGAAGAACGTCATCAGCAGCGTGGCGATATGCGCGCCGTCAACGTCGGCGTCGGTCATGATGATGATGCGGTCATAGCGCAGCTGATCGGCGTCGCAATCCTTGCGGGTGCCGCAGCCCAGCGCCAGTGCAAGGTCGGCACTTTCGGAATTGGCGCGGATCTTGGCGGCGGTGGCCGATGCGACGGTCAAAATCTTGCCCCGGATCGGCAGGATCGCCTGTGATTTGCGATCCCGCGCCTGTTTCGCGCTGCCGCCCGCGCTGTCGCCCTCAACGATGAACAATTCGGTTTCTCGCCCGCCTTCGCCGCTGCAATCGGTAAGCTTGCCCGGCAGGCGCAGTTTCTTGGCATTGGTCGCGGTCTTGCGCTTGATCTCGCGTTCCTGCTTGCGCTTGAGCCGTTCATCCATGCGCTCCATCACCTCACCCAGCAACGCCTTGCCGCGCTCCATATTATCGGTGAGGAAGTGGTCGAAATGGTCACGCACCGCATTTTCGACCATGCGCGCCGCTTCGGGAGAGGTCAGGCGGTCTTTGGTCTGCGACTGGAATTGCGGATCGCGGATAAAGACGCTCAGCATCACTTCGGCGCCGGTCATCACGTCATCGGCGGTGATATCCTTGGCCTTCTTCGCGCCGACGAGTTCGCCAAACGCCCGCAATCCCCGCGTCAGCGCGGTGCGCAAGCCCTGTTCGTGGGTGCCGCCATCCGGGGTGGGCACGGTGTTGCAATACCAGCTGGTCGCACCATCGGAATAAAGCGGCCAGGCAATCGCCCATTCGACCCGGCCCTGCGCCTCTCCGCCAATCGCCAGGAAATCCTGCTTGCCGGTAAATGGCTGGGCGGTAACACATTCGCGCCCGGCCACCTGTTCGGCCAGATGATCCGCAAGCCCGCCGGGAAACTTGAAGGTCGCCTCGGCCGGAACATCATCGCTGGCGAGGCCGGGGGCGCATTTCCAACGGATCTCGACCCCTGCGAAAAGATAGGCTTTCGACCGGGCAAGCTTGAACAATCGCTTTGGGTTGAACCTGCGATCACCGAAGATTTCCGGGTCGGGCACAAATGTCACCGTGGTGCCGCGCCGGTTGGGCGTCGGGCCAAGATTTTGCAAGGCGCCCTGAGCAATTCCGCGCGAGAACTCCTGCGCGAACAACTGCTTGTCGCGCGCCACTTCGACCCGCGTGAGCACGGAAAGCGCGTTGACCACACTGACACCGACGCCGTGCAATCCGCCGCTGGTGGCATAGGCCTTGCCCGAAAACTTGCCGCCCGAATGGAGCGTTGAAAGGATCACCTCCAGCGTCGATTTGCCGGGAAACTTGGGGTGTTCATCAACCGGAATACCGCGCCCATTATCCGCGACCGAAAGGCGATTGCCTTCATCAAGCCGCATTTCGATCCGCGTGGCATGGCCCGCCACCGCCTCGTCCATCGAATTGTCGAGCACTTCTGCGGCGAGGTGGTGGAATGCGCGTTCATCGGTCCCGCCAATATACATGCCGGGACGGCGGCGAACCGGCTCAAGCCCTTCGAGCACCTCGATTGCAGAGGCGTTGTAATCGCCGCTGGAGGTGGGGGTGTTGGCGAACAGATCATCGGGAGTGGTATCGGACATGCGCGCAGCTATAGGCCTGCGCAAAGGCGCCTCACAAGCGGCGCGTGCCGGTTTTGCTCAGCGCGTAAAGCCGGCTGGTGCAGCATCGACCGCGATAATCTCTCCGCCGCGCACCTCGCGCACTTCGAGCGCGCGTTCGATCACGCCATTGCGGCCAAAGCGGAACGCGCCATCAACGCCCAGAAACCCGCCTCGGTCATACAACTCACCCTTGGGAAAGGGCGCGCCGACCTTCCAGTCACGCGCGATCCGCAAGGTCAGCAGCACAGCATCATAGCCCAGCGTCGCCACCCGAAAAGGCTGCCCGCCAAAGCGCGCTTCGTAACTGTCGGCAAAGCGTTTGTAGCGCTGGTCAGAGACCGCGGCGAACAGCGCGCCTTCCATTGATCCAGCGCGGGCCAGCGTTGCTTCCCCGCTCCAGAGTTCGGTGCCCAGAATGCGCGTCCGCACCGATACGTCGCGCTGTATTTCATCGGCAGCCTGAACCGCAAGCCGGGCGCTGTCCGCTATCAGAACAGTGTCATACCCGCCCGCCGCGCGCAGCCGCGCCGCCGCGCTGACAATCGAGGTATTGCCGCGCGCATAGGTTTCTTTCGCGGCCAATGCGCCGCCGAAATCGCGCAATGCATTGTCGAGCGCTGATGCGCTGCGCGTGCCGTAATCGCCTTCGGGCAGCAATGCTGCAAAGCGGTTCGCGCCGCGCGCACGGGCATATTGCACCGAACGGCGCACCGATTGTTCGGGAATGTGGCCGATCACAAACACGTCCGGCCCGGCGGCGCTGGTGTCGTTGGAGAAGGAAATGACCGGAACCCCGGCCGGGCGTGCGGCGGCCTGCACGGCCGGCACTGCATCGGCCATCAACGGGCCAAGGATCAGCTTGTTACCATCGACAATCGCCTTGCGCGCTGCTGCTGAAACGCCTGCGGAGGTATCATATGTGGTGATCCGCAGGTTATCCGCGCTGGTATCGAGCAGCGCCATTGTCGTCGCATTGGCAATCGCCTGCCCGACGGCGGCGGAATCGCCGTTCATCGGAACCAGCAGCGCGATACGGTGGCGGCCCGAATCTGTGGGCAATGCAGTCGCCGAAGGTTCGGGTGACGGCGTCGGCAACGGAGCAGTGGCAACTTCGGACTTGGGGATCACCTGGCACCCGGCAGCCAGCATCACTGCCCCCGCCAAGGCGACATTGCGCGCGCCAAGCAACCGCGCACCGCGCATCAGCCTGCCATCGCGTGCAGGTGCCCAAAATGGCAGATTTATGCGCTTCATCCTTGCCGACCTCTCGCTGCTGCTCCATTGATCCGGCCGTAATGACCGCAGAGCTTCCATCCATCCCAGTCGGGACGCTAGATCCCGGTCTTTACATTGTTGCGACCCCGATTGGCAATCTGGGCGACATGACGTTGCGCGGTCTCGACGTGCTGCGCCGGGCGGCGCTTGTCGCCAGCGAGGACACACGGGTCACTGGCAAGCTTCTCAAACATTTCGGAATCGCCGCGCGGTTGCAACGGCTGGACGATCACGCCCCGCCCGAAGTGCGCGCGCGGGTGATCGATCTGGCGCGGGGTGAGGCAGTGGCGCTGGTAAGCGATGCCGGGACGCCGTTGATTTCCGATCCGGGCTATCGTCTGGTGCGGGAAGCACGCGCGGCGGGTATCACCGTGATTGCCATTCCGGGGGCTTGCGCGGCGGTATCGGCCCTTTCGATCGCTGGCCTGCCGAGCGACCGGTTTCTGTTTGCCGGGTTCCTGCCGGTCAAGGACAAGGCGCGCCGCGAAACGCTCCAGGGGCTGGCAGGGATCGCTGCCACACTGGTGTTTTACGAAACCGCGCCGAGGATCGAGCGAAGCTTGCGCGCCATCGCCGATCTGTGGCCCGACCGCGAAATCGCCATCGCGCGCGAACTCACCAAACTGCACGAGGAATGCCGCACCGGCACCGCCGCAAGCCTGGCCGATCACTACGCGGCGCATCCGCCCAAAGGGGAGATCGTGCTGCTGATAGGCCCGCCCGCCGAAGCGGAGGCGCCCGTGGCCGATCCCGA
>JBGSKN010000326.1:0-5714 GCA_041741215.1 Erythrobacter sp.
CGGGCTTTTTTGTGTTCTGCATATGCTGCATCTGAACTTGCAAAACCGATGGCCGGTGCCCCGCTTGCAAGCACCGCCTCCTCTGCTAAAGCCCGCGCGGGATCTGTGAGCCTTTGGACGGGCTCTGAACAACTTCCTGTCGGTCAATCACAGCCCTGCGCAGACTGGGCAAGAAGGATAGGGCAACAGCCATGCAGAAAATCAAAGTCGCAAACCCCGTCGTCGAGCTTGATGGCGATGAGATGACCCGGATCATCTGGCAATGGATCCGTGAACGGCTGATCCTGCCCTATCTCGACATTGATCTGCATTATTACGACCTCTCGATCGAAAACCGCGACGCGACCGATGATCAGGTGACCATCGATTCCGCCAATGCAATCAAGCAGCACGGCGTCGGCGTGAAGTGCGCCACGATCACCCCAGATGAACAGCGGGTGGAGGAATTCAGCCTCAAGAAGATGTGGAAGAGCCCCAACGGCACGATCCGCAACATCCTGGGCGGCGTGGTGTTTCGTGAGCCGATCGTGATCGACAACGTGCCGCGCCTCGTGCCGGGCTGGACTGACCCGATCGTGGTCGGCCGCCATGCTTTCGGCGACCAGTACAAGGCGACCGACACTCTGATCCCCGGCCCCGGCAAGCTGCGGCTGGTGTTCGATGGCGAGGACGGCACCAAGATCGACCTCGACGTGTTCGACTTCCCCAGCGCCGGTGTGGCGATGGCGATGTACAACCTCGACGATTCGATCCGCGATTTCGCCCGCGCCAGCTTCAACTACGGCCTCAACCTCGGCTGGCCGGTGTACCTCTCGACCAAGAACACCATCCTCAAGGCCTATGACGGGCGCTTCAAGGACCTGTTCCAGGAAGTGTTCGACAACGAGGGCTTTGCTGAGCAGTTCAAGGCGAAGGGCATGGTTTACGAACACCGTTTGATCGATGACATGGTTGCCTCGGCGCTCAAGTGGTCGGGCAAGTTCGTGTGGGCGTGCAAGAATTACGACGGCGATGTGCAGTCGGACACCGTGGCGCAAGGCTTCGGCAGCCTTGGCCTGATGACGTCTGTGCTGATGACCCCCGATGGCAAGACCGTCGAAGCCGAAGCCGCGCACGGCACCGTCACCCGCCATTACCGCCAGCACCAGCAGGGCAAATCGACGAGCACCAACCCCATCGCCTCGATCTTCGCATGGACGCGCGGCCTTATGTATCGTGGCCGTTTCGACAACACCCCCGATGTGGTCAAGTTTGCCGAAACGCTCGAACGGGTGTGTATCCAGACGGTAGAAAGCGGCCACATGACCAAGGATCTTGCACTGCTGATCGGCCCCGGCCAGGCATGGCAGACCACCGAACAGTTCTTCGAAACGATCGTGCAGAACCTCGAAAAGGAAATGGCTAACTGGGCCTGATGCCCGGTTAGGGCGAACCATGGCCAGCCGATCAACCGCACGACTGGAAATCCGTCAGGCCAGGCTCAAGGACGTGCGGGCGATCGGCGATCTGGTGCGCCGTGCCTATGATGATCTGCCCGCCTATACACAGGGCGAAATTCGCGGGCAGATCAACAACTACCCCGAAGGCTGCTTTGTTGCGCTATTCGATGGCGCAGTGGTCGGTTACTGCGCCTCGATGCGGCTTGATGAACGCGTCGCGCTTTCCGATCACACCTGGGATGAAGTCACCGGCAATGGCTTTGGCAGCCGCCACGATCCCACCGGAGACTGGCTTTACGGCTATGAATTATGCGTCGATCCGGCGGTGCGCGGCACCCGGCTGGGGCGCAGGCTTTATGAAGAACGCCGCGCGCTGGCGGAACGGCTTGATCTTACCGGGATCGTGTTTGGCGGACGCATGCCCGGCTATGCCCGCGCCAAACGACGCAAGTCCAACCGCGCTGAAAGTCCGGAACAGTATCTGGAGCTGGTAACCCAGAGCAAGATTCACGATCCGGTGCTGCGGTTCCAGCTCGCCAACGGGTTCGAAGCTGCCGGCATCCTCCCCAAATACTTGCCCGAAGACAAAGCCAGCCGCGGCAATGCGGTGAGGATGATCTGGCGCAACCCCTATGTCGATAGCGATGCCCCACCCAAGCACCGCCTGCCGCGCGATGTCGAAAGCGTGCGGATTGCCACCTGCCAGTTGCAATCGCGCGCGGTGTCCGGGTTCGACGAATTCATGAAGCAGATCGAATATTTCGTCGATGTTGCAGCCGATTACGAGGCTGACTTCATCGTTTTTCCCGAAATGTTCACCGTCATGCTGCTGTCCGCCGAGCCGCGCGAACTCACCCCGCTCGAAGCCATCGAAGCCTTGAGCGAATACACGCCGCGCATCCGCCAGCGGCTGTCTGAAATGGCGCTGGCCTTCAACATCAACATCATCGGCGGATCGCACCCCACCCGGATGCCCGATGGCGATATTCACAACGTCGCCTATGTGTGCCTGCGCGACGGATCGATCCACGCACAGGAAAAGATCCACCCGACCCCCAACGAAGCCTATTGGTGGAACATCAAGGGCGGCGACAGCATCGATGCGATCCCGACCGATTGCGGCCCCATCGGGGTGCTGATCTGTTATGACAGCGAGTTTCCCGAACTCGCCCGAAGGTTGGTGGACGAAGGCGCACGGATCATCTTCGTTCCATTTTGCACCGACAGCCGCCAGGGCTATATGCGGGTGCGTTACTGTTCGCAGGCGCGGGCGATTGAAAACCAGTGCTTTATCGTGATGAGCGGCAATGTCGGCAACCTGCCCAATGTCGCCAACATGGACATTCAATACGCCCAGTCCTGCATCCTCACCCCGTGCGATTTTCCCTTCGCGCGTGACGGGATCGCGGCCGAAGCATCCGAGAATGTCGAAACGCTGACGATCAGCGACGTGAACCTTGCCGACCTGTCATGGGCGCGAGCTGAAGGCACGGTGCAGAACCTCGCTGACCGCCGGTTCGATCTCTACCGGATCGAATGGGACAAGCGCGTGGGCAATATCTCCGATCCGCTCGGCGAGGAACGCTAGGGCCAAATCCGTGGCTGCAATATTCCGCAATGCAGCACGCGGCGGATGACAGCAGCACTGGGGCGCGGTAAGCCTTCGATGTGGCTGGCGAACTTGCACCTTCCCCGTTCTTGTCGGACGCGCTGGTAATCCTTGGCGCGGCGGGAATCGTGATTCCGGTGTTTGCCCGGTTCCGCATCACCCCGATCATCGGCTTCATTCTTATCGGGGTGCTGGTCGGCCCGTTCGGGCTGGGTTCGCTGGTTGAGCGAATACCCTGGCTCACCCACATCACGATTACCAATCCGGACGCGCTGGCGCCATTTGCCGATTTCGGCATCGTGCTGCTGCTGTTCGCCATCGGGCTGGAACTGTCGTTCAACCGCCTGTGGCAAATGCGCAAACTGGTGTTCGGCCTGGGCGCGCTGGAATTGCTGATCATCGGTTCGGCGCTGGCGGCATTTCTGGGGTTCGCCGGTTTCCTCGACTGGACAGCGGCGCTGGCGCTCGGCTTTGCGCTCGCATTTTCTTCCACCGCCATCGTGTTGCCGATATCGGGCACCCGCACCCCGGTGGGCCGCGCCGCGCTGTCGATGCTGTTGTTCGAGGATATCATGATCGTGCCGATCATCTTCATCCTCGGCGCGCTCGCCCCCAATGCGCAGGGCGAAGGTTGGGCGGGCCTTGCCGACACCTTGTGGAAAGGCGGGCTGGTGATTGCGGTGTTGCTGGTGGTTGGCCGATTGGCGCTGGCCCGGCTGTTTGCGCAGGCGGCCCGGACCAAAAGCCCCGAACTGTTCCTCGCCGCATCAATGCTGGTGGTGATCGGTGCCAGCCTGGCGACTGCGATTGTCGGTCTGTCACCGATCGTCGGCGCGCTGATCGCCGGGCTGCTGATTGCCGAGACCGAATATCACACCGAAGTCGAACTGATCATGGAACCGTTCAAGGGGCTGGCGCTCGGCGTGTTCCTGATCACCATCGGGATGAGCATCGATCTGGTCGCGATCAGCGCCCAGATCGGATCAATCGCGCTGGCGGTGGTGGGCGTGCTGGTGTTCAAAGCGCTGGTCACCGGCATCCGGCTGCGGCTGATGGGCGCGCGGCGCGGCACGGCAGCGGAAACCGGCGTGCTCATGGCCTCGCCATCCGAAACCACGCTGATCGTGCTGGCCGCCGCGACCAGCGCGCTGGTGGTCGATCAGGAAACCGCGCAGTTCTGGCAGACGGTTACCGCCATCGGGCTTACCGTCACCCCGCTGCTGGCCAAGCTGGGTCAGGTGCTGGCGCGCCGGGTTGATGGTGTGACCGAACACACGGCGGTCAGCGACAGGGACGAGCCTCGCACCATAATCGTCGGCGGTGGGCGTGTCGGGCGGCTAATCGCTGACATGATGCAGGCGCATGACAAGCCCTATGTGATGATTGACACCAACCCCGATCTGATCGCCATTGCCAAGCGCGACGGATACCGCGCCACCTTCGGCGATGCGGCGCGGGGCGATGCGCTGGCACGGCTTGGCGTGGAAACAGCGCCGGCGGTGGTGCTGACCATGGACGAGCCGGTGCTGGCGCAGCGTCTGGTCAGCAAATTGCGCCAGTCCTATCCCGACCTGCTGATTGTCGCCCGCGCGCGGGATACCGACCACGCCGCGGCGATGTACCGCGCCGGGGCCAGCCATGCGGTGCCCGAAACACTGGAAAGCTCGCTCCAGCTATCGGAAGCCGTGCTGGTTGATATCGGTGTGGCGATGGGCCCGGTGATCGCATCAATCCACGCCAAGCGCGACGAATTCCGCGAACAACTGGAACGCGACGGCGGGTTGAGCGAAAAGCCGAAGCTGCGCACGACGAGCGCGGAGGGTTAGAGCGTTTTCAAGCCGGGTGGAATCACCCCGCGACTCGGAAAACGCGGCAAACCAGATAGATAGAGCGGTTGATCCGATGCAATCGGATCGCAAACCGCTCTAACTCGGGCCGTTCAGGGCTTGCGGGTGATTTCCATCCGCAGGCCGCCATCCGCCTCGATCACCCGCGCTGGCCCTTGCGGGATCGGGATAGTCGTTTCGATGCCAGTGGTGCGCGTGCCCGGCATAGCACAATCGCGCGATTGCCGGGTCCATTCGGCGGTGATCGCCATGGACTCAGGCTCCCGCTGTCCCGCATAGCGCATCGCAAAGGTCAGCCCGATGCGGCGGCGGTTGCTGTGGAGCTCATTGCCGCCCGGGCACGCGCTGTCGGCCTGTTGCAGAGACATCTTCAGCTCCGCGCCCTGATAGCCTTCGAGCGTCATGTCACCCGTCCACAATTCCTGCCCGGCCCCGGTCACGCGCACGCGAAAGGTGGCCTTGGGCGGCGGCTCCGGTTCGGCCCGCACGCTTGCAATTCTGATCGGCGGCGGCATCGCACGCACCGTTGCGACGGGCGGTAACGGGGCATTCTCCGGGATGCTCAGTTCCTGCTGCGCAAGAGCGGCGTTAATCGGTGCGGCGGCAATCCACGTTGCCGCCGCCACCAAGCCGAGCGCAGCGGCGCGCAGGTTGACAAGTCTCGTCATTTTGAGCTCCCAGATTGTCCCGTTACACTATCCCGGACAATCGTGAAGGCTTTGTTACTGAGCAAGAAAAACAGCATCAGACAGCAGGCACTGCCGCCAGCACCGCCTTCACCGCAGCCAGCGCATCGTTCGCCTTGGCCCCGTCCGGCCC
>JBGSKN010000327.1:0-4502 GCA_041741215.1 Erythrobacter sp.
GCAGCGCCCGAGGCGAAGCGCGATGCCGACAAGCAGCCGGGGCAGGACCGTGGCACCGACACCGCAGCGAACCGTCTCCGCGCGCGCATGGCCGAATTGGGCAAGCAGGTGCGAAAAGACGATGAGCGGGATCGTGACCGGACAAAGGACCGCGACCGTGGAGGGCCAAGTAGATGAGTGAAAGCCAAGATGATCCGTTACTGGGCCTATTGACCGATATTGCCGAAGGGGTGGCGACACTCTCCGCGCGGTTTGATTCGATGGAGGCTGCAAACGCAGCGCATCAGGCACAAGCGAATGAGGCGCTTGCCGCCATCGCAGAGATCGCCACGCGGACATACTACGCTAGCAAGCCGCCCAGCGCCTTACCCGATGACATCATCAACGCGAGCGTCATGGACGCTATTGTCGAGCGATGGCCGGACCATTGGGCAATGACGTTTCCGCGCTCTGAATTTAAGATATTCAACAACCTTGAAACACTCCGCACCGAAGAGATCGAAGCACTTCTCAGGGCGAGGGCGATTGTTGCGGAAGACGCAACCAACGCCCAGCGGCTTCGCCATGCGCGGGCTTTGGTGATGCTTGGCAACGAAATGGACAAGCGAGTCAAAGCCCACGAGAAAAGCATGGAGCGGGATCGGGATGCGCCGGGACGGAGCCGATGAGTCTTGTGAGCAAACAACGAAAGGATGGACAAAAACCACCCTCGCTGCCACATGCCAACGCACGTTCGAGCTGCAACAACCTGCACGGAACCCTAATTTATTCTACACAGTTTCTGCACAGGCATATTATGTCGATATTTTCTAAGCAATATCAACATATTACAGAGCTACCGTCATTAGTTCAGCATGACGAGATAGGAGAAAGCCGCTGAGAATCCTCCTCACCAATGATGACGGCGTCCACGCCCCCGGCCTCAGGGTGCTGGAGGAAATCGCGCGTCAGTTCTCCGACGATATCTGGATCTGCGCTCCGTCAGAGGAACAGTCGGGCGCGGGCCATTCGCTCACGCTGACGCGGCCCGTGCGGCTCAACAAGCTGGGCGAGCGGCGCTTTTCCGTCACTGGCACGCCGACCGATTCTGTGATGATGGGGCTGCGCACGGTCATGCCATCTCCCCCCGATCTGATCCTGTCCGGCGTCAAACGCGGCGCGAATCTTGGCGATGACATCACTTACTCCGGCACCGTCTCCGCCGCGATCGAAGGCGCGCTGGCGGGTATCCGATCGGTTGCGTTCAGCCAGGTCTATGCCCGCGAAGGCATGGGGGATGACGTGCCGTTTGGCGCGGCGCGCGAATGGGGGGCAAAGGTGCTTGCGCCCCTGATCGATGCGCCGCTGGCCGAACGCACGCTGATCAACGTCAATTTCCCCGCGATCCCGCCCGAAGAGGTCAAGGGCGTCCGCGTCGTGCGTCAGGGCTTCCACGACTATTCGCGCGGCAGCATCGTTGAAGGCCGCGACCCGCGCGGTTATCGCTATTTCTGGTTCGGGCTTGATCCGATCGAACATACGCTGGATCACGGCACCGATCTGGAGGCAATTGACGATGGCTATGTCGCGGTGACGCCCTTGCAGCTTGACCTTACGCATTATTCGACCATCGGCATCCTTGCCGAACGGTTCGGGGTTAAGGGCTGAGGCAGGCGGATGGGCGAAGCCAAACCGACACGCAACCCGTTCAAGCGCAAGCCGATGCTGGCCGACCAGTTCCGCCCGCTGCGGCGCGCGGTGAAGATCCCGGTGTGGGGCGATGTCGGCCTCAGGCTTGGCCTTGCGCTTGGGCTGCTGGGCATGGTCATCGCGATCCACTGGTGGGACCGCGTCGGGCTGGTCGACCATGTCGATGGCCATATCAGCTTTCTCGACGTGGTTTATTTCACCATGATATCGGTCACCACCACCGGGTTTGGCGATATTGCCCCGGTCAGCGATCGCGCGCGGTTGATCGAGGCGGTGATCGTCACCCCGGTGCGGATCGCGGTATTGTTCATATTCGTGGGCGCGGCCTACGATTTCGTTATCAAACGCAGCTGGGAGAAATGGCGCATGGCCCGCATACAGGAACAGCTGAGCGATCATGTGGTGGTGCTGGGCTACGGCGTATCCGGATCGCAGAGCGTGGGCGAACTGATCGAACGCGGCTTCGACCCGCGCCGGATCGTGGTGGTCGAACCGGGCGAGGATCGGCTGGTCGAGGCCGAAAAGCTCGGCGTCAACGTGATGGCCGCCGATGCAACGCGCGATGAAACGCTCAAAGCAGTGCGGATCGCTGAGGCGCAAAGCGTGCTGGTGTCAGCCGGACGCGACGATACCTCGATCCTGATCGTGCTGACGGTGCGCCACCTCGCGCCCGATGTGCCGATCAGCGTGGTGGTGCGCGCCGAAGATAACGAAGTGTTGGCCCGGCAGGCAGGGGCAAACAATGTCATCAACCCGGTGCGGTTCACCGGCCTGCTGCTGGCAGGCAGCGTCAAAGGCGCGCATATTGCCGATTACCTCGCCGATCTCGCCAGCGTCGGCGGGCGGGTGCAGCTGGTTGAGCGGGTGGTGAGCGAAGCCGAGTGCGGCCTGCCGATCACCGGTCTGAAAAGCGGCGGCCAGGGCCTGCGCATCTACCGCAATGGCCGCGCCATCGGGTTCTGGGAACAGGAATGCCAGACGCTCCAGCCGGGCGATGTGGTGGTAGAAATCGTCCCGACGGGGGCGAGCGAGGGCGGCTGAACTCCAAGTGACGGCAGCTTTGGCGGACTCCGAGGAACAAGCTGCCGTTCGGGTGGCGGCCCCGGAACTGACATCACCGTCACCCCGGCGAAGGCCGGGGTCCAGAGCCTCCATGTGCAGCGCGTACCGCCCTGGGTCCCGGCCTTCGCCGGGATGACGACGGACGGCAAAAATCCACCCAATCTCGGACGTTTGCCGTCGCAGCGGCTTGCGCCAAAAACCGCCATTCACGTCTGTGCGACAGGCCGCATTCCAAAGGCGCGGCCCGTCAGCCTCACCGGAACAGCAGAAACACCCCGCCCATCGCGGCCATGCCTGCCAGAAAATGCGCCGCATCAATCAGGAACAAGGCCAGCGGCTTCCTCAGATAGAGATAGTTGATCCCGATTGCCGGGATCATCACCCCGGCGGCAAAGCCCACAGCCATCATCATCACCACATGCGGCGGCGGATCGGTGCGGGTGATGAGGTGCCACAGCACCGTCGCGATCAACGCTTCGAACGCAAATGTCAGCGCGAATATCAGGCCCATGTTGCCAGATTTTAGCTGCGTATTGGATAGCCCCGCCGCGCGCTGCCACGGCTTGGCAAAGATCACGCCATACCACAGCGCACCGACCGCGAAAAACGCGGCCGCTCCTGCCAGCACCGGCCACAGGGCAAAATCACTCATCGGCTTGGTCTCCTCACCTGACTGCCGTCATAGCGCAAAGCGCGCGCAAGGAGTAGGGGTGCGCGCGCAGACAGGCGGAGGCCGCTGGCCCCCGAGCCTAAATCACGTAGTTGAATTCCTCGGCATCGGGCGAAGGCAAGCGGCCGCGCATTTCCGCGTCGAGCTGCACAACGGTGCGGCTGGCCGTTTTGACGAACAGGCCCGGAACCACTGCATGCACCATGCAGGCAAGCCCGCCGATCACCATCCGCCGGCCAAAGCTGAGCGCGGTGCGGGCATGCTGGCCATAAGTTTCGCCGATGGCGCGCGGATGTTCGGTGAAGAGCTTTGCGATCATGGTTGTCCAAATGCCCTGCTGCGCGGCTTGCGGTCAACCCCGATGCAGCGTGTATGAGGATATTCTGGCGCAAAGCCCGCACACAGTGTAGGGGCGCGCCGCTATGAACACCGCTGCAACCACGATCCCTGGCCAGAAGAAAATCGGGATGGTCAGCCTCGGCTGTCCCAAGGCGCTGGTCGATTCCGAACGCATCCTCACCCGGCTGCGCGCTGATGGCTATGCGATGAGCGCGGATTATGCCGGTGCCGACGTGGTGCTGGTCAACACCTGCGGGTTCCTCGATTCTGCCAAGGAAGAAAGCCTGGCCGCAATCGGCGAAGCTATCGCGGAAAATGGCCGCGTGATCGTGACCGGCTGCATGGGCGAAGAAGCCGACACGATCCGCGCCGCCCATCCAAGGGTGCTGGCGATCACCGGCGCGCACCAATACGAAGCCGTGGTCGAAGCGGTGCATACCCACGCCCCGCCCAGCCAGGGCCCGTTTGTCGACCTGATCCCGCAGCCGTCCGACACGGATATCAAGCTGACACCGCGCCATTACAGCTATCTCAAGATTTCCGAAGGCTGCAATCATTCCTGCGCGTTCTGCATCATCCCGCAATTGCGCGGGAAACTCGCCAGCCGCCGGATCGATGCCTGCTTGCGCGAGGCGGAAAAGCTGGTCGCGGCGGGCACACGCGAATTGCTGATAATCAGTCAGGATACCAGCGCCTACGGGGTCGATATCCGCCACGAACCACGCAGCTGGAAGGGCCGCGA
>JBGSKN010000328.1:0-7158 GCA_041741215.1 Erythrobacter sp.
GTGTCGCCGGTATCGAGCACGGCGGCGATCCCGCCCTGCGCCCAGGCGGTCGATCCGCCTGTCAGCGTGCCCTTGGCCAGCACCAGCACGCGGCGCGTTTCCGCCAGCGCCAGCGCCGCAGTCAACCCGGCCGCGCCCGAACCGATGACCACCACGTCATGCGCGTGCCCGTTTGCATCCTGCGTTGTCATGTCCGTGCCATGACGCGCAACGCTGCGTGGAGCAAGTGTAATGCTTGGTAACACAGGCTTAAGTAACGCCACGTAGTGATCACGCAGAGGTAGCGGTGCAGCATGCTGTTTTGCCCCGATGATCCCGCAAATCAGCAATGCCTGACGCGGATGAGCATCGCCAAACAGGTTTGCTGGCTGTTACCATTCTTTCACCGGAGCATGGCCATCGTGTCGGTATTTTCATTTTTCGGATGCCGGATCGACCGCCACCAGCCCGCGCGCCGTGAAGTTACCTGGGATGGGCGGCAATATGTCGGCACCTGCCGCCATTGCGGGAAGCCGATTCAGCGCCGCGGACACCGCAACTGGCGCAAGTGCGACGATTAGAGGCCGCAGCGCGTTTGCCGCGCCATTCAGCCAGCGGTGCCGGTCAACTGCACGAACACATCCTCCAGATCGGCCTCGCGCGTGGTCACGTCTTCGACGGTGAGTCCCTGTTCCTGCAGGATCGCCAGCACCTGTCCCGCGTTCAGCCGATCCTTGTCATAGGTCACTTCAACCGCGCGCGCGCCGTCCCAGCTGGCCTTTATAAACGCCTCATGCGCGGGGGCTGAGGCAAGGTCATCGGAAACGGTCACCGCGACGATCTTCTCGCGCGCCATGCCGATCAATTCCTGCGTTGGCTTGTTCGCGATCAACTGCCCGTGGTTGATGATGGCGATGCGGTCGCACAACTCCTCGGCCTCTTCGAGGTAATGGGTGGTAAGCACCACCGTCACGCCGTCACGGTTCAGTTCGCTGACCAGTTCCCACAATTGGCGGCGCAGTTCGACATCGACCCCGGCAGTGGGTTCATCCAGCACCAGCACCGGCGGGGAATGCGCCATTGCCTTGGCCACCAGCAGCCGCCGTTTCATCCCGCCTGACAGCGTGCGGGCATAGGCATTGCGCTTATCCGCCAGCCGCACTGCCGCAAGCAATTCCTCGCTCCGCCGAAGCGCAGCGGGGATGCCATAGAACCCGGCCTGATTTTCCAGCACTTCAAACGGGGTGAAGAACGGGTCGAACACGATTTCCTGCGGCACAATCCCGATTGATCGGCTGGCATTGCGGCGGTGGCGATCAATGTCGAAACCCCAGATTTCGCACGCGCCCGCGGTCTTGTTGACCAACCCGGCCAGAATATTGATCAGCGTCGATTTGCCCGCACCATTGGGGCCAAGCAGGCCGAAGATCGATCCTTCGGGCACATCGAAACTGACCCCGCCCAATGCCAGCTTGCCTTCGGTCATCGTGCCGTTCGCGCCCTTGGCCGGGGCATAGCGTTTGACAAGGTTTTCGATCCGGATGGCAGGTGCTGCGGTCATGGTTTCAGCCCTAGGCAAGCTGCCCCCCAAAGGCAATTGAACTCAGCGCCCGCACCCTGTATCGGCAGGGCCTATGACCATTCCTCCCCCTGAAGTCCTGCTGGTCGAAACGCGGCGCGTTAGCTGCGATGGTTCCAGCGGCATCCGCAGCGGTGCCGGCTATCGTCCGGCGGCGCTTGGCCACCCGCGCATTTTCCTTGAGATTGACGAGCATGGCTATGTCGATTGCGGCTATTGCGACCGCCGGTTCGTGCTGCGCGGCGGCCCGGCCGACGGGGCGGATCAGGCGGCACTGCCTGATATTGCTGCCGGGGCCAGCCCGGCGCGCGCCTGAAATCCGCTCAGCGCCGGTTAAGGCACAGGGCGTTACGAATCGGGCGGTTTTTCTGCCAGGAGATTGCGTGATGACCCGTTTGCCTGCCCGTTCCCGCGCTGTGATCGGCGCTCTGGTTGCCGCGCTCGCATTAGGCCTTGCCTCGCCCGCTGCCGCTCAGACCGAAGGCGCGCCGGAAGTTGAGGCGGAGGTGGAGGCTGACGCAGCACCGATGACCAAAGGTGAAAAGCGGCTCGCCAAGCTGCTTGAAGGCCGGGTCGCAGGTGAACCGGTCAGCTGTATCCGCACCATGCGCAACATTCAGATGCAGGCCATTGACGGCACCGCCTATGTATATGGCCGGGGCAAAACCATCTATGTCCAGCGCACTCGTTCGCCTGAAAGCATCGACGATAGCGACACGCTGGTGACCAACCGTTTCAATTCGAGCGAACTTTGTCGTGTCGATAATGCCACCACCATCGACCCCTTTACCGGCACCTTCACCGGCGTGGTTTTCTTCGATTATTTCGTGCCCTACACAAAGGTATCCGGCGAAGGCTGAGCGCTTGCGGCGGCGGGTTCACGCCTTTGGCGTTTAACCGCGCGCCATTGCCTGCATCCGGGCGATTATTTCGTCAGCTTCGATCATGATCCGGTCGATAAGTTCCTGACATGTCGGGATGTCGTGGATCAGCCCGGCGACCATGCCGCAGCTCCACGCGCCCTTGTCCATATCGCCTTCCATCATGATCGACGGGTAAACCCCGGCGACTTCGGGCAGGATGTCCTGAATGGTGATGGCATCGCCCAGTTCCTTTTCCTTGATGATCAGGCGTTCGACTGCGGCGTTGTTGAGCACGCGTTCGGTGTTGCGCAGCGAACGCATCACCAGCCGCGTGTCGAGTTCGGACGCCGCAAGGATCGCCTGTTTCACGTTGTCATGCACCGGTGCCTCTTTCGTCGCGATAAAGCGGGTGCCCATGTTCATCCCCTGCGCGCCCATCGCAAGGCTGGCGACCAGGCTGCGCCCATCGGCCATGCCGCCTGACGATACGAACGGGATGTCCAGTTCATCCGCTGCGCGCGGCAACAGGATGAAATTGGGCACATCGTCTTCGCCCGGATGGCCGCCGCATTCAAACCCGTCGACGCTCACCGCATCGCAGCCGATGTCCTGAGCTTTTAGGCTGTGGCGCACGCTGGTACATTTATGGATCACCTTGATCCCGGCCCCCTTGAGGTGCGGCAACAGATCGACCGGGTTGCGCCCGGCGGTCTCGACCACCTTCACCCCGCCATCGATCACCGCCTTGACCAGCCCCGGATAATCGGGCGGGGTCAGCGTTGGCAGGATGGTGAGGTTCACGCCGAACGGCTTGTCGGTCATGTCCTTGCAGCGCGCGATTTCGTTCGCGAGCTTTTCGGGCGTGCCCTGCGTCAGGCCGGTGATGATCCCCAGCCCGCCTGCGTTGGACACCGCCGCCGCCATTTCAGCAAAGCCGACATAGTGCATCCCGCCCTGAATAATCGGGTGCTGAATGCCAAACATTTCGGTGATGGCGGTTTTCATGGCGTGTGTTCTCCCGTGCAAGGCTGCATTGGAGCAGGACACAAGCCTGTTTGAGCGAGCCTTTCAAGCCCGCTTTTGCAGATGGCAGATCACAATGCCGCAAGCCGTAACGTCAGCCGCGCCGAAACAGCCTGTCAGGAACGCGTAAAGGCCAGCGTGAAGGTCACCGGCACCGCTGGCGTGATCGAAGGCAACTGCGCCAGCGCGCGCAATTCACCCAGTTCATCGGTCAGTTCGAACATGTCGGTGCTGATAATCACCGGCGCGGTCGGCACCACTGTCACACGGTCAGCCGAAACGCGGGTAACAAGCACTTCGGTTTCGACTGCCTGTTCGACACCTTTGATCGTCACATTTGCCGTCAGCGGACGGGTAATCGACTGGCCCACCGCCAGCGCCGCAAAAGCCGCCGGATCAAGCTGCGCCGTCACGGTCGCCTTGGGGTTTCCCGCCACATCGAAGAAGATCTCGCGCATCCGTTCATTGCGAATATCAACCCCGGTGTTGACCGAGGCGAGATCGATATCGAGCGTCGCGGTGCCATCCACCGTGACGCTGCCCGCCAGCGTTTCGAACTGGTTGCTCTCAGCAATCTCGCCCGCCTTGATGCTGACATAGGACAAGCGCGAACCCGCTGGATCGAGCGTCCACACGCCCTGGGTCAGCGGTGCGTCCTCGGCTGCGACGGGCGCATCGGGCGCAGGCTCACCGCAGGCGGCAACGCCCAGCGCGAGCGCACCAGCAAGGGCAATGGAACGAAAAGTCTGCATCACGGGCAAAAACCTCTCAAACAGGATTGTGGGTGCAAGCGATATGCGATTCTACGCTTTGCCGAAAGGTGTGAACGCAATGCGCGGCGCTACTCCCACTCGATCGTCCCCGGCGGTTTGCTGGTATAGTCATACACCACCCGGTTGATGCCCTTGACCTCGTTGACGATGCGGGTCGCCACGCGGGTCAGGAACCCGGCATCATAGGGGAACACGTCGGCCGTCATCCCGTCGGTCGAGGTGACGGCGCGCAGCGCGCAGACATTGTCATAGGTGCGGCTGTCGCCCATCACGCCGACGGTCTTGACCGGCAACAGCACCGCAAACGCCTGCCAGATCGCGTCGTACAACCCGGCGTTGCGTATTTCCTCAAGGTAGACCGCATCGGCCTTGCGCAGGATATCGCAGCGTTCCTTGGTGACTTCGCCGGGAATGCGGATCGCAAGGCCGGGGCCGGGGAAGGGGTGGCGGCCAACGAAAGCATCAGGCAGGCCCAATTCGCGCCCCAGATCGCGCACCTCGTCCTTGAACAGCTCACGCAAGGGTTCGACCAACTGCATATTCATGCGTTCGGGCAGGCCGCCGACATTGTGATGGCTCTTGATCGTCACGCTCGGCCCGCCGGTGAAGCTGACGCTCTCGATCACATCGGGATAGAGTGTGCCCTGCGCGAGGAAATCCGCTCCGCCGATCTTGCCCGCCTCGGCCTCGAACACGTCGATGAAGGTCTTGCCGATGAACTTGCGCTTGGCTTCGGGATCGGTGAGGCCGGCAAGCCCGCCAAGGAACAGCGCCTCCGCCTCAACATGCACCAGCGGGATGTTGTAATGGTCGCGGAACAGGGTGACGACCTGATCGGCCTCGTTCATGCGCATCAACCCGTGGTCGACGAAGACGCAGGTCAGCTGGTCACCGATCGCTTCGTGGATCAGCACCGCCGCCACCGCCGAATCGACCCCGCCGGAAAGGCCGCAGATCACCCGCTTATCGCCCACCTGTGCGCGGATTTCGGCAATCTTGGTCTTGCGAAATTCGGCCATCGTCCAATCGCCCGCCAGCCCGCAGACATGGCGCACGAAATTGGCGATCAGCTTTCCGCCATCGGGCGTGTGAACGACTTCGGGGTGGAATTGTGTGCCGTAGAACCGCCGCGCTTCGTCAGCGATCACCGCGAAGGGCGCGCCGTCGCTGGTGGCAACGATATCGAAGCCGGGGGCAAACTGCGTCACCTTGTCGCCGTGGCTCATCCACACCTGATGGCGTGTCCCCACCGCCCACAGCCCGTCAAACAGCGCGCATTCGGCGGTGACGGTCAGAAAGGCGCGCCCAAATTCGCCGCCCTCTCCGGTTTCGTGACCTGGGCGAACCTCCCCGCCCAATTGGTGGCTCATCACCTGTTGACCGTAACAGATGCCGAGGATCGGCACGCCTGCATCGAACAGCAATTGCGGCGCGCGCGGGCTGCCATCATCGGGCACGCTGGCGGGGGAACCGGACAGGATGATCCCCTTGGGCTGCATCCGCCGGAACGCGGCCTCTGCCTGCGTGAAGGGCGCGATTTCGGAATAGACCCCGGCCTCGCGCACACGGCGCGCGATCAACTGGGTCACTTGCGACCCGAAATCGACGATCAGGATCGAGTCGGGAACAGCGGAAAGGCCCGCCTGCGATGGGGATGGGTGCGCGCTCATGGGCGCGAATTACGGCAGGGCAGCCCGCGCTGTCCAGCGCTGCGGCGCTCCTGATGAAATATTTTGCACCGCAGTCGAAGCGCATCAATGCGGCCCCTGCGCAAAGGTGACGCTGCGGCGGGCATTACCGCACCTTGATTGCGTTTTACGCAACCAACCTTGGAGTTTTCGCATTTGAATTCGATCCAATCGAACACCAATTGCAACCCCAAGCGATCGGGTGCCGGGCCCCTCTCCTCAAACCGGCATTCTCCTTGTGAGATGATCGCTCGGCAGCACGGCTCGGAAACGGCCCGCCTGCCTGACCGGCAGGATCGGCCAGCCCTCCCCCTCGCTCGGCCATCCTGCCCAGTCGATTGCCCGCCACCCCAAGGGTTCGGGCACGCAGCGAAAGAGACGCGGCCACCGGCCCCTCCCCCTATGATGGTGGCCGCGTCTCAATCGGCCTTGCCCAGGCCGGGCGCATCGCTGACTATTTCGACATCTTGATGGTCCAGCGACCATAGCCGCCCACTGTGGCATTTCCATCGGAGGTCAGATTGAAGCTCGTATCTTCAGAGACATACCAAGGGACAGCGTCGTTTTGTGCGCGCGACAGGAATGTGACTGTCGCAAGGCTGCCGTCATCATTGACCGTATAGGTCACATCGCTTCGTGCAGGCACCGATGGTTTGTTGAAATCATAGACCAGCGCCGTGCCCCGGCCAAAGCCATCGCTATTGGGCCCTAGGTTGAAACTCAATCCGACCTGGACGCCATTGCTGGAATAGACGGATCCGTATGTCATCAACGGCTGGCTGGCCTTCCAGTTGCCCACAAAAGCCCTTTGGGCAGCGGCGACCTTGGCCTTTTCTTCACGCTCTTCTTCGGCGGCCTTTTTCTTGGCCGCTTCGATGGCGACCTTTTCCTCATCCGAACCCTTGATAATCGGGTTTTCAAATGCGCTTAGTCGCTCACCATCAAAAATTTTAAAGTCCAGCCTTTCTATTTGCATTTTCCAGTCATCGTCGCCGATTGGTTCGCCATGCGTCAAAAGCAGCGCAGGAATTTCGGTGCCCTTTTTCTTGGTGATCTTGACCACCGGGCGCTCATCGACATAATCTTCCACTTTCGCAAAGTCTTCTTCAAGCACTAGGACCTGTTGACAAATTCACGCATCCACAGGCGGATTGAGACGAGGTGGATGAAACCGAGATAGCTGTCGGCGGTTTTGTCGTATCGGGTGGCCAGCCTTCGGGCGTTCTTGAGCTTGTTGAAGCATCGTTCGACCA
>JBGSKN010000329.1:0-6133 GCA_041741215.1 Erythrobacter sp.
AAAAGCCCGTGGAACCCCGGCACCTATCTGATGCGCATTGGCCTGCGCGGATATGACATCGACAGCGATGAGCGCCCGCCCGCCAACCTGGTATTCCTGATGGACGTGTCGGGATCGATGAACAGCCCTGACAAGCTGCCATTGGTCAAGACCGCGCTGGCGGGCCTCGCGGGGGAACTCTCGCCGCAGGACAGGGTTTCGATCGTCGTTTACGCGGGCGCGGCGGGCCTTGTGCTGGAACCCACCAATGACACCGCCAAAATCCGCCGCGCGCTCGACAGCCTGAGCGCGGGCGGATCGACCGCGGGCGGCGCGGGGATCGAACTGGCTTACCGCATCGCCGAGGACAACTTCATCAAGGGCGGGGTCAACCGCGTGATCCTTGCCACCGACGGCGATTTCAATGTCGGCGTGTCGGACACCAAGGCGCTGATCGAACTGATCGAGAAAAAGCGCGATAGCGGCATCACGCTGACCACGCTGGGCTTTGGCCAGGGCAATTACAACGAAGCGATGATGGAGCAGGTGGCGAACAAGGGGAACGGCAATTACGCCTATATCGATTCCGCGCTCGAAGCGAAAAAGGTGCTCGGCGAGGAAATGTCGAGCACGCTGTTCACCATCGCCAAGGATGTGAAGATCCAGGTGGAATTCAACCCCGCTGTGATCGCGCAATATCGCCTTGTCGGTTACGAAAACCGCGCGCTGCGTGAGGAAGATTTCGACAATGACCGGGTGGATGCGGGCGATATCGGCGCGGGCCATCAGGTGACGGCGATTTACGAAGTCGTGCCCGTGGGCGCCAAGGGCTGGATCGCGCCCCGCCGTTACAAGGACAAGCCCGATACCGCCGCATCCGCGAAGCTGGCCGAGGCCGCCAACGTCAAGCTGCGCTATAAGCTCCCCGATGGGGACACATCGAAACTGATCGAACAGGTTGTGGCGTCCAGCGCATTTCAGAGCGCCGCCGCGCCCAAGGGCGATTTCGCCTTCGCCGCCGCTGTCGCTGCCTATGGGCAGGTGCTGCGCGGAGATGAATTGATGCAGGGCTTCGGCTTTGGCGAAATCGGCACGCTGGCAGGCAGTCAGGACAATTTCTGGCGGCAGGAATTCCTGCGCTTGAACGAACTCGCCGGCAGCATGAAAGGCGGCTGACCCGCCGCGTTACGGGGCTTGGTCGCAAGCAGTCGCGCCTGCTAAGGCCGCAGCGATTGATTCCCTTTGCCGGAGATTGCCGCGTCATGTCCTCTGATCTTTCGTCCGCCCTGCCGCTGATCCTGCTGGGCCTTGCGCTGCTGGTGCTGGGGGCGTGGCTGTTTGCCCGCCTCAACCGCAAGGCGCGGCTGATCAAGGATGGCAGCACCCCGGCGCTGGCGCGTGATGTGCTTGATGAAGGGGCTGAAAAAGCGCGCCGCAATCAGGCGCTGATCGATGCTGCCCCGGCGGCGGTAAAGGTGGCCGCAAGCGCCCCTGAACCCGCAAGCGCCCCTGAGCCGGCAAGCGCACCCGCTCCCGCTGCCGCAGATGATCTCACCCGGATCAAGGGCGTCGGCCCCAAACTGGTCACGCTGCTGGGCGAGTTGGGCGTTACCGCCTATGCCCAGATTGCGGCGTGGAGCGATGCCGATGTCGAACGGGTCGACGCGCAGCTCGGCCGGTTCAAGGGCCGCATCACCCGCGATCAGTGGATCGAACAGGCGAAACTGCTCGCCGCGGGGGACGAAGCCGCCTTCACCGACCAATTCGGCAGGAATGGATAATATTCAGCAAGCCTGACCGGCAATCCGTGTTACATTCCCACCCTCGGGGGAGTCGTTGACGCGGGGAGAGGGTGGATGGGCTTGCGAATATTGGTGGCCGAGACTGAATTCATCGCCGCTGTCGACCTGTGCGATACGTTCGAAGAAGCGGGCTACGAAATCGACGGGCCCTATGCCGGGATCTGCGCCGCAATGCTGGCCTGCCAGAAGCGCAAGCCCGATCTCGCGATCCTCGATATCGAACTGGCCGATGGGCTGACCTATGAACTGGCGCAGATACTGATCGATGATGATGTGCCGGTGATCCTGCATTCCGAACCCGGTGAAGCCTGCGAACTGGCCGCCCGTTTCCCGCATGCGGTGACAGTGAACAAGCCCTGCCCCCCGGCTGAAATGCTGGATGCCGTCAACCGCCTGCTCGCGCCTGCCTGAGGCAGGTTTGCGGCGGATCAAACCGCGCGCCAGCCGCCCCCTTGCCCCGCAGCGTGAAGCCTGCAATGGCATAGGCTCATGAACAGCAGGAGCATCCCCGTGCACAGCAGGCTACCCTCAACGCCCGCGCGCCTTTCCCCGTTCAACTGGCAAGACCCGTTCGATCTTGAAAGCCAGCTGACCGAAGAAGAACGGATGATCCGCGACGCCGCGCACGGCTTTGCACAAAGCGAACTGCAACCGCGCGTGATCGATGCCTTCCGCGAAGAAGCCGACGCGCCCGAACTGTTCGCGCTGATGGGCAAGGCCGGGCTGCTCGGCGCGACCCTGCCTGAAGAATACGGCGGCGCGGGCGCAAGCTATGTCGCCTGCGGGTTGATCGCGCGCGAGATCGAGCGGGTGGATAGCGGCTACCGTTCGATGGCGAGCGTTCAGTCCAGCCTCGTGATGCACCCGATCTACGCCTATGGATCGGACGAACAGCGCCGCAAATACCTCCCCGGATTGGCGAGCGGCGCGCTGATCGGTTGCTTCGGCCTGACCGAACCCGATGCGGGCAGCGACCCTTCGGGGATGAAAACCGTCGCACGCAAGGACGGGGATGATTACGTCATTTCGGGCAGCAAGACGTGGATTTCCAATTCGCCCTTTGCCGATGTGTTCGTGGTCTGGGCCAAGTCCGAAGCCCACGGCGGCGCGATCCGCGGTTTTGTGCTCGACAAGGGCATGGCGGGGCTGTCTGCCCCCAAGATCAAGGGCAAGATTTCCTTGCGTGCATCAACCACCGGGATGATCGTGATGGACGAAGTGCGCCTGCCCGCAAGCGCGCTGCTGCCCGGTGTCGAAGGGTTGAAAGGCCCGTTCGGCTGCCTCAACCGCGCGCGTTACGGGATCAGCTGGGGCGCAATGGGGGCGGCGGAGTTCTGCCTTGCCGCCGCGCGTCAATACGGGCTTGATCGCCAGCAGTTCGGCAGGCCTTTGGCCGCCACCCAGCTGTTCCAGAAAAAGCTGGCCGACATGATGAGCGACATCGCGCTGGGCCTGCAAGCCAGCTTGCGCGTTGGCCGCTTGATCGACGAAGGTCGGCTGGCGCCCGACATGATCTCGATCGTCAAACGCAACAATGTCGGCAAGGCTCTGGATATTGCGCGGGCCGCGCGCGACATGCACGGCGGCAACGGTATTTCGGAGGAATATCAGGTGATCCGCCACATGGTGAACCTGGAAACGGTCAACACCTACGAAGGCACAGCCGATGTCCACGCGCTGATTCTGGGCCGCGCGATTACCGGGATTGCAGCGTTCTGATGATTTTCGTCATTGCGAGCGGCGCAGAAATATCGTCTCGCTCATGCTGAGCTTGTCGAAGCATCACAGGACACCACAGCGTCCTTCGACAGGCTCAGGACGAGCGAGCCTGGGTGGTCCGCTGCATATGCCAGGCTCGCAATGACGAAGGAGGGTTCACCTATCAAACTCTACGGCTACTTCCGCTCCTCGACCTCCTACCGCCTGCGGATCGCGCTGAACCTGAAAGGGCTGGCGTTCGAGAATGTCCCGGTGAACCTTGTCACCGCCGAAAACAAAGACCCGGGTTTCACCCAGCGCAACCCGTTCGGATCACTCCCGATGCTGGAGGCCGACGGGCGCGACCGGGCGCAGTCGATGGCGCTGCTCGAATGGCTGGACGAAGCCTATCCGCAAGCCCCGCTGCTGCCCCGCGACATCGAAGCGCGCTATACCGTGCGCGAACTGGCCTACGGAATCGCGACCGAGATTCATGCGATCAACAACCTGCCGGTGCTGAAATATCTCAAAGACCCGCTCGGCCACTCGCAGGACGAAATCGATACGTGGTATCGCCACTGGCTGGCGCGCACGCTGAACCCGGTGGAGGCGCGGCTGGCGCAACTGGCGCAGGCTGGCCTTGGGGGCGATTTCCTCCACGGCGATGCCCCCGGCCTGTTTGAAGTGGTGCTGATCCCGCAGCTCGCCAATGCGCGGCGGTTTGCCTATGACCTGACCGCCAGCCCGCACATGACCCGGATCGAGGCCGCGTGCCTTGCCCTGCCCGCCTTCGCGCGTGCTCACCCCGATAAGCAGATCGATTCCCCGGAAAGAGGCCAGAAATGAAACTCGCAACGCTCAACAACGGCACCCGTGACGGCAAGCTGGTGGTGGTATCCAGAGACCTCACCCGGTGCTGCGCGGCGGGCTATATCGCCCCCACTCTGCAAGCCGCGCTGGATGACTGGGCACGAATCGCGCCGCAGCTTGAAGTGCTGGCGCGTGATGTCGAATATGAAACCGTGCCATGCGAACGCTTCCACGAAAGGCAGGCACATTCGCCCCTGCCGCGCGCGTTTCAATGGGCCGATGGCAGCGCCTATATCAACCATGTCGAACTGGTGCGAAAGGCGCGTGGGAGCGCGGTGCCGGCGAGCTTCTACAGCGATCCGTTGATGTATCAGGGCGGTTCGGACGCTTTCCTACCGCCGCGCGGAAACATACCCTTGGGCGATCCCGCATGGGGCTGCGATATGGAGGGTGAAATTGCCTGCATCACCGATGATGTGCCGATGGGCGTTTCGGTTGAGGATGCGGCGGGGCACATCAAACTGCTGATGCTGGTCAATGATGTGTCCTTGCGCGGATTGATCCCGGCGGAACTGGAAAAGGGCTTTGGCTTCTTCCAGTCGAAACCCGCCAGCGCGTTTTCTCCGGTGGCGGTCACGCCCGACGAACTGGGCGCGGCATGGGCGGATTGCCTGATCCACCTGCCGTTGATGGTGGATTACAACGGCCAGCCGTTCGGGCGCGCGAACGCCGGGCAGGATGCGACCTTCAATCTTGCGCAACTGGTCGCCCACGCGGCCAAGACCCGCAACCTTGGCGCGGGCACGATCATCGGCAGCGGCACGGTATCGAACAAGGGCGCAGATGGCGGCGCGGGCACCCCGGTTTCGGCCGGGGGCGCGGGCTATTCCTGCATCGCTGAAATCCGCATGATCGAAACGATTGCCAGCGGCGCGGCGACAACGCCGTTCATGCAGGCGGGCGACAGCGTGCGGATCGAAATGCGCGATGAACACAACCATTCGATCTTCGGCGCGATCGAGCAGGAAGTTGTGGGGGCCTAATCCCCCCTCCCCGTGGGGAGGGGCCGGGAGTGGGGGCTCTGCCCAATCGGAGGTGGAACCCCCATCCCAACCCTTCCCCAAGGGGAAGGGCTATTGCCAATCCAGACCGAACTTACTGCAAAAGTCCAGGCCCGTTCCAGACCCCCCTTAGACCCCCTCTAGACCCCTCCAAGACCCCGCCAAGACCCCCATTTGCCCCCAATTCGCCAATGTTTCACGTGAAACATATCAGGAACTGAAGCCCAGGCTCTCGGCCACTGCTGCGTTCACGATCTTGCCGTGATGCACATTGAGACCGGGGGCGAGATGCGGGTCATCCTGACAGGCGGCGATCCCCTTGTTGGCCAGCGCGAGACCGAACGGCAGGGTGGCATTGTTGAGCGCATAGGAGCTCGTCAGCGGAACCGCGCCGGGCATGTTGGCGACGCAATAATGGATGATCCCGTCAACCTCGTAAGTCGGGTCTTCGTGGGTGGTGGGGTGCGACGTTTCAAAGCACCCGCCCTGATCGATCGCCACGTCAACCAGCACTGCGCGGCGCTTCATATCGGGCAGCATCGCGCGGGTGACAAGGTGCGGCGCGCTGGCGCCGGGGATCAGCACCGCGCCGATCACCACGTCGGCTTGGGCGACCGCCTGTTCGATCGTCCCGGCGGTGGAAAAGCGGGTGATGGCCCGGCCCTGGAACATCTCGTCAAGCTGGCGCAGGCGCGGCAGCGAGCGGTCGAAAATCTCCACCGAGGCCCCCAGCCCCACCGCCATGCGCGCTGCCTGCGTGCCGACCACGCCGCCGCCCAGCAC
>JBGSKN010000330.1:0-4256 GCA_041741215.1 Erythrobacter sp.
GCCGCCCGCACGACCACCGCCGCCGCCGCCCGCTGCGCCGTCAAGCATCGTCAGCGTGCCGCCGAGGCCCTGGATCACGATTTCGGTGCTATAACGATCAGCGCCGCTTTGATCCTGCCATTTGCGGGTCTGCAGCTTGCCTTCGACAAACACCTTGCTGCCTTTTTTCAGGTAGCGTTCGACCACGCCGACCAGCCCTTCGGAAAAGATCGCGACCGTGTGCCACTCAGTCTTTTCCTTGCGTTCGCCGGTCTGGCGATCTTTCCACGTTTCCGACGTGGCGATCCGCAGGTTGGCGACCTTGCCGCCGTTTTGAAAACTGCGAATTTCGGGATCGGCCCCCAGATTGCCGATCAGCATGACCTTGTTGAGCGAACCCGCCATCAAAACGTCCCTTCTGCGTCAAAAGCTTGGACGCGCAAATGCGCGACTCTTGCGTGCGTCATAGGACATCAAAGCGGGCGAGACGACAAGCCCCGCAGGCTAATCCCCGAATTACCTTGCGGGATAGCGCAACCGGCCCAGAAACCGCGTCAGGCTCGGCAAATCGCGATCCTTGCCCAGAAGCTGCGCCTTGGCCTTTTCAAACCGCATTACCCCGTCGATCCGGCGGTCAAGGAAGGCGTGGGTATCGGCCTTGTCTTCGCTGTCGTCATTCACGAACACCGCCAGCGTGGCTGAATAGATGCCCGCAAGGATCGCGCGCTTGGTATAGTGGTTGTAATCGGTCGCGGTATCACCGGCGAGCCGCCACATGATATCGGCCGAGCGCCAGCCCAGTTTCAGCGCGCGGGGCGCATGATGCGGCTGCGCCATCACCGCAAGCGCGCGGCGCACGGCCTCGTCAATATGCGCCACCGCGTCCAGCCGGAACGCGACCAGCGTGCGGATGCGCTCGCGGATTTTCAAGGTCGCCAGCCGCTCGGCGGGCCATTGCGCCGCCATCGCCTGATCGACCGAGGTGATCCACGCTTCGATCAGGTCCATCGGCTTTGCGCCGGGAAAGGCGAGCCTGGCGATATCCACATCGCACCCGGCCATTTCCGCCGCCGCAACCAGCGCGGCCTGGTTCCAGCCATCGAAAATCGCCGAAGCGGCAATATCCGGAGCCAGCGCGATGCGCAGTTCATCCAGCGTCAGTTCGGCAAAATCGGTTGTGGCCATGTCAGAAGGACGGTCCGTAATCGCGCTTTGACCCATCCCCGGCGCGCTTTGTGTCGGCATTGGTGAACTCCTGCTTCATCAGCGTGTTGCCGCTCATCAGCTCCATGTAATCGCGCGCTGAACGCCCGGAATTGTCGTAGTGGTCAGGGTCGGCGCCCTTGTCCAGCAGCAGCCGCACCAGCCCCACATTGCGCGAATGCACTGCGGCGATCAGCGGGGTTTCACCGGTCTGATCGCTGACATTGACGCTCGCCCCGCCTTTGATCAGCGCCTCGACCCCTTCGGTAAAGCCCATCGACGTCGCCAGTTGCAGCGGGGTGATGCCCTTTTTGTTGCGGATATTGGGATCGGCACCGCGTTGCATCAGAAACCGGGCCCACAGCACATCGCTGCGTGCGATAACAATATGCAGGCCGGTGTCGCCCGAGGTGATATCGCGGGTGTTGACGATGGTGCTGCCCGGCCTGTTGAGCATGTCGGTGGCGTCATCGCCTTCACGCTCCTTGACCGCTTCGAGGAACTTGTAGCCTTCGGACTGGAACTGCGCCGCAGCAGGAACGCCAAGCGCCACCACGAATATCGGCGCCAGTATCGCCATGATTGCACTGGCAATCGCGCGGCGAGCGCTTAACTTGCGCAAAACATCGGCCGTCACGGTTTGATCCTTTCGCATTATCTGGCACACATCTGGCGTGTTTGGCGGGACTGGACAAGCCCCGCAGCCTTCGCAAGCCAACAGTTAGCAGAGCATGAACCGGATCAACAAGCCTTCCGCCACATTCGCCATTCTGATCGCAGGCGCGCTGGCGCTGGCGGGCTGCAATGCCGCCGCGCCTGGTGCCGAACCGCCGCTGGCGGGCGCGAGCATCGGCGGCGATTTTGCGCTTGTCGCCAGTGATGGGCGCACCGTCAAATGGGATGATTTTGCGGGCAAATACCGCGTTGTCTATTTCGGCTATGCCTTTTGTCCCGATGTCTGCCCCACCGATATGCAGCGCATCGCGCAGGGGCTGAAGGTGCTCAAGGCCAGTGATCCCGCCAAGGCGGCGAAGATCCAGCCGATCTTCATCACCATCGATCCCGAACGTGACACGGCGCAGGTGGTGGGCGAATTCGCCGCCGCGTTTTCGCCCGACATCATCGGGTTGACCGGCACCCCCGATCAGATCGCCGCGGCGGCCAAGGCGTTCAAGGTGTTTTATGCCAAGGGCGAAGTGGTCGAAGGTGGCGGATACCTCGTCGATCATTCCGCTATCACTTATCTGTTTGGCCCCCAGGGCGAACCGCTGGCGACGCTGCCGACCGATCAAGGCGCCGATGCGGTGGCGGCGGAACTGGACAAATGGGTGAATTGAGAGAGCATTTCTGGGAGCTGCCCTTGGGCGAGCTGACCCGGCCCGAATGGGAAGCGCTGTGCGATGGCTGCGGGCGCTGCTGCCTGCACAAGATCGAAGACGAGGACACCGGCGAAATCGTCGATACCAATATCGCCTGCCGCCTGCTGGATACCGGCACGGCGCAGTGCAGCGATTACCGCAACCGCAAGGCCTTCGTCCCCGATTGCCTGCGGCTGACGCTGCGGATTGTCGAACAGGTTAGCTGGCTGCCTTCGACCTGCGCCTACCGCCTGCGCGCCGATGGGCGGGCGTTGCCGGGCTGGCATTACCTGATATCCGGTGATCGCGAGGCGGTGCGCCGCGCAGGGGTTTCGGTGATCGGCCGGGTGGTGAGCGAAGTCGATGCCGGGCCGGTGGAACATCACATCGTCGAATGGCCCTCGCCGCGCCATGACCATCAGGCGCTCAATGCAGAAAAAAGCGCATGATCGACTGGTTGCGCAGCCCGCCGCAGGAGCCTGAGATCAGCCTCGGCGGCAAACGCCTTTCGATCGTGCTCAAGCGCCAGCACAATGCCCGGCGGCTGACCTTGCGGCTTTCCCCCGATGGCAGCGCGGTGCGCGTCACGCTGCCCGCCTGGGCCGAAGGGCGCGAGGCGATTGCCTTTGCCCATGCCCGCAGCGATTGGCTGGCTGGGCAGTTAGCCAAATTGCCTGCCCGCGCTGTACCCGAACCGGGGGGCGAGGTTCGCTATCGCGGCACCGCGCTGCGGCTGACGTGGGAGGCCAAAGCCCCGCGCCGCCCTGAAATCACGGGCGAGGCTTTACGTATCGGTGGGCCGCAGACCGGGCTGGAGACGCGCCTGCGCCGCTGGCTTGAGGCCGAGGCACTGCACCTCGCCAGGGCCGACATGCATGAATATTGCGCCGCCGCTGGGCTGGAACCGGTGCCTGTCGGCCTCACCCGTGCTCAGCGACGCTGGGGATCATGTTCGGACAAAAGCCGCATCCGCATCAATTGGCGGCTGGTGCAGGCCCCCGATCACGTCCGCCGGTCGGTGGTGGCGCACGAGGTCGCGCATCTGGTTCACTTCGATCACAGCCCGGCGTTCCATGCATTGCTGGCGCGCATTTTCGAAGGTGAAATTGCGGGGGCCGACTGCTGGTTGAAAGAACATGGCCGCGGGCTTTATTCGGCGTTTGGATAGGAGACAGGTTTTGCCTTCGGGCAAGCTGCTCCCTATAATGGCCTGATGCTGACCCATTCCCGTTTCAACCCGGCCCCCGGCCTTGCCGATTTCTGGAACGAGTTCCGGCGGCCCACCCCCTATCGCTGGCCGGTTCTGGCGCTGTCGATCATGCCGGTAGCGGTGATCCTGTATTGGGCAACGGGCACCACGGTTTACAAGGATCCCGAACGGCCAAGCATCACCTATATCACCACGCTCGACCCGGCGCGCGGTGATGCGCAAATCGCCGCCGAAAACCGCGCCAATCAGGAAATCAAGGATCTGCGCGCTGCCGAACTTGCCCGGATCGCACAGCGCAAGCGTGAAATGTACAAGGCGCTGGGCGCGGCGGCGGGGATGGATGTCGACGAGATGGAGCGCAAGGCCGATGCCGAACGTGCTGCCGCGCAAGCCGCCGAGGCCCGGCGCAAGGCCGAACTGCTGGAACGGGCTGGCGGGGCGGCTGATACCAGCAGCGAAGGCGCCGACCAATAGCCGCCAGCGCGCTTCCGAACGATCACGACTGG
>JBGSKN010000331.1:0-10413 GCA_041741215.1 Erythrobacter sp.
ATCCGCTTCCGCGCAGCAGGCCGCCGCGCCCGCATCGGTTGCCCCTGCCAGGCCCGCGACGCTCGGCGGTGATCTTGATGCGCCCTACGAAGCGCAAAAACTCAACAACGTGCGAAAGGTCATCGCGCGCCGCCTGACCGAGGCCAAGCAGACCATCCCGCATATCTACCTCACAGTGGACGTGCGGCTCGATGCGCTGCTCAAACTGCGCAGCCAGCTTAACGCCTCGCTCGAACCTGATGGCGTCAAGCTGTCGGTCAATGACCTGCTGATCAAGGCGCTGGCCCGCGCATTGCAGCGGGTGCCCAAGTGCAACGTCAGCTTTCAGGGTGATGAGCTGTTCAGCTACAGCCGCCAGGATATCTCGGTCGCGGTCGCCGCACCCAGCGGCCTGATTACCCCGATCATCCGCGACGCGGGCCACAAGGGGCTGGCGCAGATCAGCACCGAGATGAAGGAACTGGCGGGCAAGGCCAAGGACGGCAAGCTGCAACCTCATGAATTCCAAGGCGGCACCGCCAGCCTGTCGAACCTCGGCATGTTCGGCATCAAGCAGTTCGACGCGGTGATTAACCCGCCGCAGGGCATGATCCTCGCGGTCGGCGCAGGCGAGCAACGCCCGTGGGTGATCGACGGCGAGTTAGGCGTAGCCACCGTGATGAGCGCCACCGGCAGCTTCGACCACCGCGCCATCGACGGCGCGGACGGGGCGCAGCTGATGCAGGCGTTCCAGCAATTGTGCGAGAACCCGATGGGGCTGGTGGTGTGAAACTCGGCTTACGAGCTGCTCTCTCGGTGCCAATGATCGCTCTGATCATTGCCACTTTTGTCGCGGCGTATTCAGTGCTTACCCAAACGGAAGATTCGATGATCAAGGGCTGGGGCCTTGCTCGGATCATGCTCTCCTACACATTGCTCTTTGCGCTACCCGTTGGCGCAGTCTTGGCGGTCCCCACGATCTTGTTCAGTGACCGCCTACCTAGTCCCCGATGGGCATGGCTTGTTGGCATCGGTGCCTGTTTGAGCGCTCTAGTTGGAATGCTCCTCTTCTTCGAAAGTTGGAGATCATCGGCTGAACTCGTTTTCACTTTTGCAACAGTAGGCGCAATCTCAGCCACTCTGTGGTGGTTCTTCGTCGAGCGTTATCGCAAGGAACCCGTTTTCGATGCCTAACCGCTCCCCCCAAATCCGCGTCACCGCCATGCCCTCCGATACCAACCCCTATGGCGGGGTGTTCGGCGGGTGGTTGATGGCGCAGATGGCACTCGGCGCGGGCAGCCTTGCGAGCCGCGTGGGGCAGGGCAAGGCGGTGGTGGTTTCCGCGACCGACTTCGCCTTCCCCGGCGCGATGGCGGTGGGGGATGAACTCAACGTCTATTGCGACGTAACCACCACCGGCACCACCTCGCTAACCATCGCGGCCGAGGCGGTCGCGCGGGAGCGCAATGGCGATTCCACCACCAAGGTTGCCCAAGGCACCTTCAAATTCGTATTGCTGGACGAGGACAACCGCCCGCGCGCGATCGCAGCCGCGGCGCTGCCGGGAGCGGAAAAGTGACGCCTGTCCTACACACAGCTCGCCTGCGATACCCACGTCATGCCCATGGTCTCACGCCCTTCCTGTCACCCGCTGTCCGCCCCTTTAACCGGGGCCGGTTTTCACTTCCTAGACAGTGTAACATGTGTCTCCAACAGGCAGCCAAGCAAAGGATAATCTGAATGCCTGCCTCCTATGATGTAATCGTGCTCGGTTCCGGCCCCGGCGGCTATGTCGCCGCGATCCGCTGTGCGCAGCTGGGGCTGAAGACCGCGATTGTCGAACGCGAGAACCTCGGCGGCATCTGCCTCAATTGGGGCTGCATCCCGACCAAGGCGCTGCTGCGTTCGGCGGAGATTTTCCACTATATGCAGCACGCGGGCGATTATGGCCTTGTTGCCAAGGGGATCGAGGCTGATCTGGCCGCCATCGTCAAGCGCAGTCGCGGGGTGGCAAAGCAGCTCAATCAGGGCATCGGCCACCTGATGAAGAAGAACAAGATCACCGTCCACATGGGTGAGGGCACACTGACTGGCCCGACCGCGTTGACGGTGAAATCGGACAAGGGTGAGGAAGCACTCACCGCCAAACACATCATCGTCGCCACGGGAGCGCGCGCCCGCGACCTGCCGTTTGCGCCTGCCGATGGCAAGCGCATCTGGACCTATCGTCACGCGATGACCCCCGCCGAACTGCCCACCAAACTGCTGGTGATCGGCTCCGGCGCGATCGGGATCGAATTTGCCAGCTTCTACAACGATCTCGGCAGCGAAGTGACGGTCGTCGAAATGCTCGACCGGATTGTGCCGGTTGAGGACGCGGATGTCTCGACCTTCCTCGAAAAATCGCTGAAGAAGCAGGGCATCACCATCATGACCGGCGCAGGCGTGGAGAACGTGAAGGCCACGCCCAAGGGCATCACCGCCACCATCAAGGACAAGAGCGGCAAGGTCGCGCCGCAAGACTTCACCCATGTGATCGTCGCCATCGGGATCGTCCCCAATACCGAAAATATCGGGCTTGAGGGACTGGCCGAACAGGATCGCGGCTTCATTCAGGTCGATCCCTATGGCCGCACCAGGTCAAAGGGCCTGTGGGCGATTGGCGATTGCACGCCCGGCCCGTGGCTGGCGCACAAGGCAAGCCACGAAGGCGTCACCTGCGCCGAGGCGATTGCGCAGGAACTTGGCAACAAAGACGTCCACCCGCACCCGCTTGACCGCAACGCCATTCCGGGCTGCACCTATTGCCACCCGCAAATTGCCAGCGTCGGACTGACCGAAGCCAGGGCGAAAGAGGCGGGCCACGACATCAAGGTCGGCAATTTTCCCTTCATCGGCAATGGCAAGGCGATTGCGCTGGGCGAGGCGGACGGCTTCATCAAGACCATCTTCGACGCGAAAACCGGCGAACTGCTCGGTGCGCACATGATCGGTGCCGAAGTGACCGAGCTGATCCAGGGCTATACCGTGGGCAAGGTGCTCGAAACCACCGAAGCGGAACTGATGATGACCGTGTTCCCGCACCCGACGCTTTCCGAAATGATGCACGAAAGCGTGCTTGGCGCCTATGGACGCGCACTGCACATCTAGGGCAAGATCACCGCTCGGCCTTGTGCCGCAGGGGGGATAGGGCACGGTGACTGATTTTCTCGTAATCGCGTTCAGCATCCTGATCGCGGGAGTGGTCGCGGTGCCGCTGGCGACGCGCCTGAGGCTCGGCTCGGTGCTCGGCTATCTGCTCGCGGGGATGGCGCTCAGTCCGTTGCTCGGGTTCCTTGAGGTCGATCTGGAGCGGCTCCAGATCTTCGCCGAATTCGGTGTGGTGATGATGCTGTTCCTCGTCGGGCTCGAACTTGAACCGAAACGGCTCTGGGATATGCGCAGGCGGCTGATCGGAATGGGCGGCGGCCAGGTGGTGCTGACCACGCTGGTGATTGCCGCCATCGCGCTGATCTATGGCAATGACTGGCGCACCGCCGCGGCTATCGGCATGGTGCTGGCGCTGTCGTCCACCGCGATCATCGTCCAGACACTGCGCGAAAAAGGGCTGCTGCGAAGCGAGGGCGGTGAGGCCAGCTTTTCGGTTCTGCTGGTGCAGGACGTGGCGGTGATCCCGATCCTTGCGGTAATTCCGCTGCTGGCGGTGCCCGAACTGGCGGCGCAATCCGGAGGCGGAACGGGGGAGGGCGCGCATGCGGCTGCATGGACGCTGACCGGGAACATGCCCGCATGGCTTGCCGGGATCGTCACCGTGGCGGCTGTGGGGCTGGTCGTGTTCATCGGCAGCACACTCACGCGCCCGGTGTTCCGTTTCATCGCGGGTGCGCAGCTGCGCGAATTGTTCACCGGCACCGCGCTGATGTTCGTGATCGGGATTGCGCTGCTGATGTCGCTCGTCGGCCTGTCCCCCGCGCTCGGCACCTTTCTTGCGGGCGTGGTGCTGGCCAACAGCGAATACCGCCACGAACTTGAAGCCGATATCGAGCCGTTCAAGGGGTTGCTGCTCGGTCTGTTCTTCATAACCGTGGGCGCGGGGGTGAATTTCGCGCTGGCCTATGAACAGATCGGCGCTGTATTGTTCTGGACCGCGCTGGTGATTGTCGCCAAAATCGCGGTACTGGCGCTGATTGCGCGGCTGGCCGGGGTCAGGAAGCAGGCGGGCTGGCTGTTCGCCTTGAGCCTGGCGCAGGCGGGTGAATTTGCCTTTGTCCTGATCGCGATTGCCACCGCCAGCTTTGTCTTCAGCGAACCGCTGGCCGATTTGCTGCTGCTGGTCGTCGCGCTTTCAATGCTGGTCACACCATTGCTGTTCATCCTCTATGACCGGCTGATCGCTGCGGCCTATTGCAAGGGTGATGATGCGCCGCCCGACGCGATCGATGAAGTGCAGCCGATCATCATCGCCGGGCGCGGGCGCATGGGCGGGATCGTAGACCGGATTCTGGATGCGGCGGGCCACAAGGCGACTGTGATCGACCACGATTCGCGCCACCTCGAAAATCTCAAGAAATTCGGGATCAGGACTTACTTCGGTGATGCCACGCGGCCCGATCTGCTCGAAAGCGCGGGAATTGCACACGCACGGCTTCTGGTGGTCGCGCTCGACAGCAAGGAACAGATTGACCGGCTGGTGGGCTATGTCGCGCGGACCTATCCGCAAGTGCACATCACCGCGCGCGCGGTTGACCGCGATCATGTCTACAAGCTGTGGGCGCTGGGTTGCCGCGACATCATCCGCGAGACCTACGACGCCTCGCTGAGGATCGGGCGCTCCGCGCTGGAGGCGCTTGGACATGATCGCCAGTCGGCGCGCGCGATTGTCGATGCCTTTGAAGCGATGGACCGTTCATCGATGCGCGCGCTGGCAGACCTCTATCAGATCGATTTGCCAGCGCATGAAAACGAGCCCCTGATCGCCAAGGTGCGCGAACTTCGTTCCGAATGGGACCCGAAACTGCGCGAACAGATCGACGAAATCCTGGGCCGCAGCGAAAAATAGACGAGCGATGGGGGTTGCTGGGGTGTTGGCGGACAGGGTGTCCCTAAGCGGAACTCGCCACAAGCTGTCATGGCGAGTCAGGAACGCAATTTAACCCGCTGGTCTGGAATAACTTTCCGACTATTTAGCACGTCACAAGGCGTCACGAGCGGTCAGGGTTGAAAGTGCTTGGCGAGCAAAAATGGTGAGTGGCATTGTCACTACTAACCACTGTTTTTGGAGCCGCATATGTCCCTTACTGTCCGAACAATTCGCTCGCTGGTGAACGCCGAACGCCCCGGAATGTGGGCCGCTCGAAATGGCCTAAATCTCGTTATCGCTGCCAGCGGTTCCCCGTCCTGGGCGCTGCGATATTCGACACGGGACGGCAAGCGCCGCCTCATGAAACTGGCGGACTATCAGCCGATCGATGCGGCGGAACTCGCGGGGCTGGAGGCTGACGCTGCAGAGCACCGCAAGGCGATTAGGGCAGGGCGAGATCCCCTAGCAGAACGCACCGTGGAGCACGCACCGTCCAAGCCGGACAATGGCAATGGTGAGACGTTCCGCACCGCTGCGATCGCATTCATCGATGAAAACCGGGCGGGCTGGAAAAATGACAAGCACGTCACGCAATGGGAGAATTCCCTTGCGACCTATGCCTATCCGCTGATCGGGGACAAGCTGACGCACGAAATCACGCTGGAGGATGTAAAGGGCGTGCTCCAGCAACCCTACTCGCGCGGCGCATATGTCGGCACGCTATGGGGCGGCGCACGTGAAACGGCATCCCGGCTGCGCAGCCGCATTGAAACGGTGATCAATGCCACGAAAGCGGCGGCGCTGGCAGATAACAGCAACCCGGCGCGACAAGCCCTTTGGACGAACCACCACAACCCTGCCGAGCGTGCGACCCTGAAATATGCGGGATTGAACGGCAAACAGGTCCGCAAGCACTACAGGGCAATGGATTGGAAAGAGGTTCCGGCGTTCGTGTCCGAACTGTCAGGCAAGCCGGACTATTCGGCGCGGGCGCTGCTGCTGACGATCCTATGTGCCACCCGCACGAGCGAAACGCTGGATTCAACATGGTCCGAATTCGACTTGGACGCCGCGACATGGACGATCCCGGCGGAACGCATGAAAGCTGGAAAAGAGCACCGCGTGCCGTTGTCCGATCGTGCGGTTCAATTGCTGCGCAGCACGCCGCGTATGGAGGGGAATCCCTACGTCTTTCCGGGTGCTCGTGCGAAGCGCCCGCTGTCCAATATGTCGATGCTTGAAATGCTGCGCGGGATGCGCGGGTTCGGGCTGACAGTGCACGGCTTCAGGTCCGCTTTCCGCGATTGGATTACGGAAACCACACTGCACCCGGACGCGATTGCCGAACAGGCATTGGCGCACACGATCGATAACAAAGTGGAGCGGGCATATCGGCGCGGTGATGCGTTCGAACGGCGGCGCGATCTAATGGCGCAATGGGCGGACTATCTGACGCTCGAAAGCGCCGCCTATTCGGAACGCTGGGGGCGGTTCATTGCTTAGCGGCGTCAACCGCATCGATGTGCTGCTTTGATGACGTTTCACGTTCGATCGGAAGGCAGATTAGATTGATACGTTGGAACTCCGGTTCGTTGCCCATCTCTCCACCGTCCAAACATTCGAAAACGACCTCTAAAACTTCGAAGTCATGCGTGCCCGAGCCTTCGCTCTTTTGGTTTTCTGAGCCGGTTCTATTTATCTGATTGGAAATGAAATCACCGACCCTTGGCAGGACGGGAAGGACGAGTGGCATCCCGCGTTCGGTCCGTCCGTCCTGCCACTTGGGCGTAAGGTGCACCGTTATCGTCTCGCTCATTTCTTCAGCCATTTTAATCCCCTCTTGACGCCGCGTGACTGCTGATTCATCCTTATGACGGCTTAAGGGAAAAACCCCCAAGCGCAACCCGCCCCGCAGTTCGAGATGAACGGGGGCGGGGCCGCAGTTCGAGATGAACGGGCAACCCGCCGCAGATCGCGATGATCGGGCATCCCCTTTCATTCCATTCTGTGAGGCAATCATGTCCGACATCACCGTTCTATCGATCGAACAAGCGTGCAAGGAAATCGGCCTGTCCGAACCGACTATGCGCCGCCGTGCCGCTGACGATCCCGACTTTCCCCGCAAGATCCGGCTTTCAACGCGCCGCGTTGGATACCTGAAGCGCGACATTGAAGCCTATCTGTCCAAGCGGCACGAGGCTGCGCTTGCCGAGCACCAGCTACGGCTGAAGGCGTCCTAAACCGCCACGAACCGTCAAAACTGGCGAGCGGTGCTGGTGAGCACCCGCAAGCAATGGCTGAAATCTGGGAGACGTGGCGGACGTTGTTTCCGTCGCACCCGAAAATGAAACGCCCGGTCACGCCGTAGGGGGCGCACCGGGCGGGGGATACTGCTGTGGAACACAATAATGAAACGGGGGCGGGGCCGCAAGAGCCGCTGTCCGGCATCGATGCTGCGCTAGGGGCTGCACAAGCGGGCTGGAGGGTGCATCCGATCGGCACACCGGCAAGCACGGCAACCGATGATCCCGCCGCCATAGGGACGCTATGGGCGCACGATCCCGGCGCGGGTGTGGCGATGGCAGGGCCGACGTTCGCCGCGCTCCAGCGGCAAACCCTGGCAGGCACCGGGCGCACAATGGAGATTGCCGACATTTGCCGACATGCGGCGGCGCTGGAGCCGGTGGAGCGCGACCTAATCCTTCAGCTGCTGAAGAACACCACCGGCTTGCCGCTGCGCACCTTGCGGGCTGAAGCGGCGTCCGGGGGCAAGTCTGACGACCTCGCATTGGCGCGGGACGTGATCGCGGAAATCGGGCCGGACAACCTGCTATATGCGGACGGCGCATTTTACCTTTGGCACCCGTCCGGGGTGTGGCGGCGGTGCGAGGATCTTGCCGTTCGGCAACGCGCGCAATCCGTGCTGGAGCGGTCGCACGTGTCAGTCACCGGGGGCAAGGTCGCATCCGTCGCTGATCTTGTCCGCAATGAATCATATCGCCGCGATCACGCCTTTAATCTTGGCGCGCCTGACACGGTGAATTGCCTAAACGGTGAACTCGAATTGTCCGGCGGGCAATGGCACTGGCACCAGCACCGGCGCGAACTCTACCGCACCACACAGCTGCCGATCGCATATCATCCGGTCACGCACGCGCCGCTTTGGGATCGATTCCTGTCTGACATTTTCCGCGATGATCCCGATCGCGAGGCAAAGGGGCAATCGCTGCTGGAGCATATCGGTTACACCCTCATGCCGCACGCTGCGCACGAACGGTTCGTGATGCTGATCGGGGGCGGCGCAAACGGCAAATCAGTCTTGTTGCAAGTCTTGTCCGCCTTGTGCGGCGCGGCGAATGTGGCGGGTGTTCAACCGTCCGAATTCACGAACCGTTTCCAGCGCGCGCACTTGCATATGAAACTCGCCAATATTGTTACCGAACTAAAACAGGGCGCGGTGATCGCTGACGCCGAACTGAAGGCAATCACGTCCGGCGAAGTCACCACTGTGGAGCACAAGCACGGCGCACCGTTCGAAATGCGAGCATTTGCGACGTGCTGGTTTGGCACTAATCATTTGCCACACACCCGCGATTTTTCGGATGCGCTTTTACGGCGCGCCACGATCTACCAGTTCAACCGGACGTTCGCACCGCACGAGCAAGATCCGTATCTGAAGACTCGGCTGCTGTCCGAACTGCCAGCAATCCTAACGCGATCGCTGATCGCATATCGGGACGCCGTGACGAACGGTTTCACCCTGGCACCCTCTAGCGAAGCGGCAAAGCTGCAATGGCGGCGCGAAGCTGATCAAGTGATGCAGTTCGTGGAGGAACGGTGCGCGATCGATCCGGCCGGACGGGTTGCCGTGTCCGAACTCTACCGGATTTTCCGGCAATGGGCGGGCGATAGCGGCGTGCGTCAGATTGTCGGCAAGCAAGGGCTGGGGGACAGGCTGGAGCGGCTGGGCTTCGGACGGGTGCGTTCCGGGGGATCGTGGATCACCGGCTTGCAGCTGACGTAAATTAGCGGGTTGAACAACTTGGACAGGTTTTCCGAGTTTTTGTGAGAGTGAAAAGAATTTTCTCTTTCAAGGACTCATAAGTGAGAAAAGGTGTCCATGTTGTCCATTCTGAAATTTAACGACTGAAAATAGCGTAATCAGCAGATTTAACGCTCCATCCGTTAAATAAGAGAGATTGAAATAGTATCTTGATACGAATTGAACAACGAAAATTGCAACGAATTAAAACGAAGTATTGATTTGACCTTGAATTGACCTTCACTGATAATTGCGGCGTCCAACAAAGGAACCCAAGTCATGTCCAATCCTGCTTCATTCATTACTGACGCCCGCGCGTCTATCATTCGCTATCGCACCACCGTTGCAATCCCGATCGGTTATGATGCGCTTCAGCCGCTCGCCACCGCCGGGGGTGAATTCGTCCCGATCGTAAACGCCGCCGCCGCGCAATATCTACCTGAAGCCCTTCCGGGTGCATTGCTGACGCGCACCGGCGACATGATGCTACGGGCCGGACGCTTGGCGCATTCGGCGGCGCTGGCACACAAGCGGGCGCACGAGAAAGCTGACACTGCGCTGCGCCGCGCACCTGAAGGGGTGAACGCCGCGTTTCATCCCGAACGCCGCTTGCGTTATCGCGGGTTGAAAGAGGCCGATGCGATGCGCGCCGTCGCGGCGGCGGACCTTGCCGATCTTGCCGCATTGACGATCGACGGCAATCTTGCCGCGTTGCCAGCGCCCGCGTTCGAACTTGCAAACGAACGCTACCTTGTCGCTGCTGTCCTTGCGCGTGAAGGCATCGCCGCAACCTATCGCCTGAAGCCGTCCGCCGCCAATCCGCTAGCCGATGGCATTGACGAACCCGCCGCACGCCGCGCCGCTGAAGCGATCATTGCGGGCCATGATGCTGACGGTGAGTCGGTTTCAATTCACGAGCGCGCTTTGCGGGATTGGGTTTCATTGCTCGCCACCAGCTACGCGCTTTCACCCGATGATGTGTTCGAACGGATGGTGAGCGCATGAACTCCACCGGGATCAAGCTTCCCGGCTTTGTTGTGCTGTCCGCCGCTCCAGAAATGGACGCGGCGGCGGTGCGCGAGGCCTTGGGAATATCACGGGCGTTGCTGCACCTGTGGCGGCGGGATCATGGCTTTCCGCCGTTCCGGCGCGCGGGGCATGACAGTTTCACCACCACGGCGGCAATCGAAGCTTGGCTACTGGAGCGGTTCGTGCCTGTCGCGCGTGCCGATCCGTTGCCGCTCGTGGCACCAGCTGCACCGGCGGCGCTACCAGTCCCCATGCCACCCGGCTATCGATCGCAGGAGCACGC
>JBGSKN010000332.1:0-6438 GCA_041741215.1 Erythrobacter sp.
CGGCGCGGCGGCGGGGGAATGGTCGCGGTGGGTGTGGGTGCACATGATCGCCAGCACCCGCCGCCCGGCAATCGCGGCGATGATCGCATCGATATGCGCCGCCTCATTCGGGCCGGGATCGATCACCGCGCAATCCGGCCCATCGGCCGCGCCCACCACATAGGTCTGGGTGCCGGTGAAGGTATAGGGCGATGGATTGGGCGCCAGCACACGGCGCACCAGCGGTTCAACCGCTTCGGCCATGCCAGTGGGCCAAGGTTGGGGAGGGATCGTGACCATGGCCCTGCATATGAAGTCTCACGTGGCGGAAGTCACGCCCGAGAGAGAGGAATGGCCGGAAAGTGCTCTAGCCGATATTGCGCCCGAATTCGCGACCGATCCGTTCCTGAAACGCCCGCGCGGGTGAGGCCAGTTCAAAATGTTGCCGCCATGCCTCGTCAAGCCGGGCGATGCGCTGGTGCAGTTTTTCGGTATCCGCGATCAGTTCGCGGGTTTCAGGTTCGAGCAATGCCAGCTGGCGTTCATCCGAACTGCGATCGGGCGGCAATGCGCCGTGCAGCCGCACCTGATTTTCGCTGAGCTCGCCTGAAATCAGCGCGCGCTGGTTGAGCAGCCACGCCAGCAGGTGCATCATCCGGGTGGTGGTTTTCAGCCCTTCGGTGGACAGCGCGAGGCGGATATATGTGTCCTCGCCAATTGCCGCAGGGCGCGTGCCGCAGGCGAACACCGCGCGCACTTCATCAGCAAGCACAAGTGCTTCGGTGTATAACGCCTCGATGATCGGGCGCGACAGACTGGTGGTTCGGGTCATGGTGAGCGCCAGGTTACGCCGGGCGAGCGCGGCCCGCTACTGGGGTATGGTTACTTTCCAAGCAATTTTTGCCGGCGTCCCGCCGCGGAACAATTCACATCGCCCGTTAACCATGCCGCCCGCAGCGACGATCAGGCAATAATGTCGGGCAGCAGCGTGTCTTCGACGATCGCGATCTGATCTCTCAGCCGCAGTTTGCGCTTTTTGAGGCGGGCGATCTGCACCTGATCGGCCGACGAACTGCCAAGCGCAGCCTCGGTCAAGGCGGCAATCGCGGCGTCGAGGTCGCGATGCTCGATCTTGAGCAACTCAAGATTTTTCCTGAGCTCCTGCTCGGTCATAACCGCCCTGATCCTTTCCTGCGCCGTGGTCGCTGCGCAGGCCTGATGGCCAGGCCTTCGCGCAATCATTGGCCCCGCTACGCGTTCGCGTGCGATTCGATAAGGTGCCTCGCACAATTTTCACCGCTGCGCTGCGCGGGTGGCCGAATATCGCGCCATCCCGGCCCGGCGGCCCTGTATGCCGAACCCAAGGTGCCTCACCGGACTTTGGCATCAGTCCGGCGCGGATGGATCGATTTACAATTCATCGGGGCTTTGCAAGCCAGGCTCAATATGGTTTCATTGCCTCTGCGGCCCGGCCGCGTTCGTGCCGAGTCGCCTGTTACGGGGGCATTCCCCCGCATCCAAGGAGAACGCAATATGGCATCGAGTGCAGTGTCTTCCCACCTCCACGCCCTTCACAGCAAGCATGCCGGCCTTGAAGACCGGTTGCGCAATGAAATGGCAAGGCCTGCGCCCGACACCGCGATGATCCAGGCAATCAAGAAGCAGAAATTGCGATTGAAGGAAGAAATTGCCAGCCACTGATCGCAGCACGTCGGCCAGGGCGGCGGCTGTGATCTGCGCTTTTGCATTTACCCGGCGGAGTGCCTAAGCCTGCCTTTCCATGACTGCTGCCGCCGCCGCCCGCCAGATCCTCACCCGCCTGACTGAAGTCATGGCCTCGCGCCTCCACGCGCAGGCCAAGCTCGATCAGGTGGTTGAAATCATCGGTGAGTGCCTGTCGAGCGAGGTGTGCTCGATTTACCTGCTGCGCGACGGGATGCTTGAACTCTTCGCCACCCGCGGCCTCAACCAAAGCGCGGTGCACGTGACCCGCATGGCGGTTGGCGAAGGGCTGACCGGCGTGATTGCGCAGAAGATCGACACGCTCAACCTGGCTGAGGCCAAGGCCCACCCTGACTTTCTCTACCGCCCTGAAACCGGGGAGGACAAGTTCCACTCCTTTGCCGGCGTGCCGATTGTTTACCGCGAACGCGCGGTGGGCGTGCTGTGCGTCCAGCATGTCGAGCCGCGCCGCTACGAAGATATCGAGATCGAGGCGCTTCAGACCACCGCAATGGTGCTGTCCGAACTGATCACCAATGCCGAACTGGTCGATGAAGAAGAAGCGCGCGGGTTGACCCAGGAACAGACCGGGCCGCAGACCCTGACCGGCCTGACGCTGGTGAAAGGGCTGGGGGCAGGGTTTGCGGTCTATCACCAGCCGCGCGTCGAGATCACCCAGGTGATGGCCGAGGACACCGAGGCAGAACGCCAGCGGGTTTACCGCGCGTTTGACCGGATGCGCGAACAGATCGACACTCTGGCCAGCCAGGCCGAGTTCGGCGTCGGCGGCGAACACGAAGAGGTGCTCGAAACCTACAAGATGTTTGCCTATGACGAAGGCTGGTCGCGCCGCATCAACGAGGCGATCGACAGCGGCCTGACCGCCGAGGCAGCGATTGAACGCGTGCAGCAGCACACCAGGATGCGGATGCGCGAGATCGACGATCCGCTGCTGGCAGACCGGATGCACGATCTGGAGGATCTGGCCAACCGCCTGCTGCGCACCGTTTCGGGGCAGGTCGGCACAGCCGCATCGCAAGGCCTGCGCCGCGACACCATTCTGATCGCGCGCAATCTTGGCCCGGCAGAATTGCTCGAATATGACAAGCGGCGGTTGAAGGGCGTGATCCTTGAAGAAGGCTCGCTCACCGCGCATGTCGTGATCGTGGCGCGGGCAATGAATGTGCCGGTCATCGGACGCGCAATAGGCGTGCGCACGACCATCCGCGAAGGCGATGAAATCCTGCTGGATGCAGGTGCGGGCACCGCCATCGTGCGCCCGTTGCCACAGGTTGCCGATGCATTTCAGGCGCGGTTCGCCAAATCGCGCGAAAAGCAGGCGGCCTATGCCTCGCTGCGCGATGTTGAACCCTTCACCCGCTGCGGCACCCGCATTCAGGTGATGATGAACGCTGGCCTGCGCGACGACATGAGCTCGCTGGCGATGACCGGCGCTGACGGCGTTGGCCTGTTCCGCACCGAGTTCCAGTTCCTCGTGTCCGCCACATTGCCGCAGCGCGAACGCCAGACCCGGCTATATCGCGACGTGCTGGAAGCCGCGGGCGACAAGCCGGTGATCTTCCGCACGGTCGATATCGGCGGCGACAAGTCGGTGCCCTATCTCTCGTCGGAAATCGCCGCGCAGGATGAAAACCCGGCGATGGGCTGGCGTGCGCTGCGGCTCGCGCTGGAACGCGAAGGGCTGATGAAGGTGCAGGCACGCTCGCTGATCGAGGCATCGGCCGGACGGTCGCTTTACGTCATGTTCCCGATGGTGTCCGAGCCATGGGAGTTTGACGCCGCCAAAACCGTGTTTGACGAACAACTCGCTTACTTGCGCGCGCAAAAGAAGCCGCTGCCCGAACGGATCCATTATGGCGCGATGCTGGAAGTCCCGGCGTTGGCCGAAGTGCTCGACATCCTGTTGCCGCGCCTCAGTTTCCTGTCGATCGGCACCAATGATCTCACCCAGTTCCTGTTTGCGGCTGACCGCGCCAACCCCAAACTGGCCGAACGCTACGACTGGCTCAGCACCTCGATCATCCGGTTCCTGCGGCGGGTCATGCAATCGAGCATCGGCAGCGGGGTCGATATCGGCGTGTGCGGCGAAATGGGCGGACGCAGGCTGGAGGCGCTGGCATTGATGGCGATCGGTTATCGCCGCCTGTCGATCACCCCGGCAGCGGTTGGCCCGATCAAGGAATTGGTGCGCAAGATTGATCTTGGTGAACTGACCGCAGCAACGAACGGCTGGCTTAATGACCGCGACTGCAATCTGCGCACAGAATTGTCAGCATGGGCCGATGCGCGCGAAATCGAGTATGATTGAGCGTTGATGCGGCTGGGCGAGTGCTGCGCGCGCCGCCCCGCTTGCGCAATGCTTGACAGAACCCCCTGCAACAGGCGAGTCCCGACAAAGGGCAAATCAGGCAAATTCACATTTTAAGCCTCGGCAGAAGGCGCGGACCCGGGTCATGGACAGCGAGCACGAAGAAAGCGCAGATGGCGCAGACGAAACCCCAAGTGCAGGGGCGGGTGCGCAATTGCGCGCCGCACGTGAAGCGCTGCTGGTCGATCTGTCGCAAATCGCGGCAGAAACCCGCATTCCCGTGCGCCACCTCCAGGCCATAGAGGCAGGGCAGTTCGAGGCATTGCCTTCGCGTGCCTATGCGATCGGTTTTTCCCGCACCTTTGCCAAAGCCGTGGGTCTGGATGCAGCCAGGATCACCGATTCGGTGCGATCGGAACTGGCCGATGGCACGATGCGCCGCGTGGTGCCCGGCGCGGGAATGGAACCGGGTGATCCGGCGCGGCTGCCTTCGGCCGGGCTGGCGTGGGCGGGCGCGATAGCGGCGCTCGTGCTCGCGGTCGGTGCCTTTGCATTCTACAATTCCTATTTCGGCGCGGGAACCGAACCGGGCGCGCTGCTTACTCCGGCCCCAGACCCTGCGGCGGCACCGGTTGCTCAGACGAGCACTGCGGTCGCTTCACCCGATCAGGCCGCCGCCGTGGTGCTGACCGCGCTCGAAGACGGCGTGTGGCTGCGGCTTTATGATGAAGGCGGCGAACGGCTGATCGAACGCACCTTGCAGCGGGGCGAGACTGTGACCGTTCCGGCCATCGCCGCCGACCCCCGGATCAACACCGGGCGACCCGATGCGCTGTCGATTACGGTCGGCGGCAAGCCGGTTGCCAAGCTGGCGGACCGGGCGATGACTATGTCGAACGCACCGGTTTCAGCAGCAGCGCTGCTGGCGCGCAAGCCATCGGCGCAAGAGCTTGCGGCGGATGTGGCTGCATCAGGCAGTGCGCCTGCTGCGGTGCGGGCTGCGCCATCACGGCCTGCACCTGTCACCACATCGCGCGATGCGGAGGTTTCAGCAGCCCCGGCAGAGGACGCGTCTGATATTGCGCCGGAGCCTGAGCCGGAAACTTAGGGCGGCGATAATGACGCGACCACGCGCGGCTGATCCGCGCAAAGCATCGCGATTTCTCGTTGATTAGGGGGCAACGCGCTCTCGACTTGATCGCCGGGACGCGGCAAGGATTCCACATCTGTTCATGCGCGGCGCTGCAAACCCGCGCGGCCATTGCCAGGGAGCCTGACGAGCCATGACCACCGCGTTCCGGATATTCCCACTGCGCCTTGCCGGCGTTATGTTTGCTGCGGCGACGATCGTGACCGCGCCCGTGCCCGCCGCAGCGCAGGACAACGCGGCAGAAACGCGCATCCGCAAGATCGAGGCCGAAGTGCGGGCCTTGCAGCGCAAGGTGTTCCCCGGCGCGGACGGGCGCTTTTTTGAACCGCAGATTGCGCCGGGAACCACCGCAGGCGCGGCAACTGCCACCAGTATCAATGCCCCGGCGACCACTGCGGTGACCGATATTCTGGTGCGGCTTGATGCGCTGGAAGGGCAGTTGCGGACACTCACCGCGCGCTCGGAAGAGCAGGCCAATATGCTGTCGCAGATGGAAACACGGCTGGCGGTGCTTGAGACAGCGGCGGACGCTCCGATGAGCCTTCCGGCTCCGGTTTCGGCCGGGGGAACCACTGTCATGATCCCGCCGGTTCCGACCCCGGCAACCTCGGCCCCGGCAACCACGGCCCCGGCCGCATCGCTACCCCCTGCTTCGCCCCCCGTCGCTTCGCCGAGCGCAAGCCGCCTTGCCGCGGTGCAGGCAATCGCCAAACCGCAGACCGAAGACGCCGGGGATGACGAATATTCCTATGGTTTTCGCCTGTGGAGCGCGGGCTTCTATCCCGAAGCACGCCAGCAGCTGACCAAATTCGTCGAACAATACCCCAGCCACGCGCGCATCAGTTTCGGGCGCAACCTGCTTGGGCGCGCGTTCCTTGACGATAATCTGCCCGAAGATGCTGCGCGCTGGTTCTTGCGCAATTATCAGGGGAACAAAAGCGGTGATCGCGCGGCTGACAGCCTGCTGTATCTCGGCGTGTCTATGATCGCGATGAAAGACACCAAGCGGGCCTGCATCGCGCTGGCCGAATTTGCCGAAACCTATCCGCTGATCGCTTCGGGGCGGCTGGCGGATGCCTATCAGGCCAACCGCGCCAAGGTGACGTGCAGCTAAACGAACCCGCGCCCGCGCTGACCGCCCGGTTCCTTGCTGATCTGGCGGCGCTGTGGCCTGAGGCAGAACGGAATGGCCCGCTGGGGCTGGCGGTGTCGGCCGGGCCGGACAGTCTGGCGCTGCTGCTGCTCGCCCATGCGGCGT
>JBGSKN010000333.1:0-11285 GCA_041741215.1 Erythrobacter sp.
CCGCATCAGCGCCTGCCGCGCAGCCCGCGCCCGAGCCTGCGCCCGCTGCGCGCAGCAACGTGATCCGCACCATCAATGTCGTCGGTTCCGAGCGTTTGGAGCCGACCACCATCCTCAGCTACATCCGTCTGCGGGTCGGGCAGGAATATACTGCGGCAGACGCCGACGACGCGATCAAGGATCTCGGCGCGACCGAATTGTTCGCCAATTCGAACATTCGCAATGAAAACGGCAACGTGGTGATTACCGTGGTGGAAAGCCCGGTGATCAACCGCATTGTTCTGGAAGGGGCCAAGCGGCTCAAGCCCGACAAGATCCTGCCCGAAATCAAACTGGCACCGCGCCAGATTTTCACCCGTTCCAAAGTGCGCGCCGATGTGTCCCGCATCATCGAACTGTACAAACGTCAGGGCCGCTTCGCCGCGCAGGTTGAACCCAAGCTGGTGCAGCTGCCGCAGAACCGCGTCGATATCGTGTTCGAAATCACCGAAGGCCCCAAATCCAAGGTTCGCCAGATCAACATTCTTGGCAACGAAAAGTTCAAGGACGGCGACCTGCGCGGCGAAATGGTGACCAAGCAATCGCGCATGACCAGTTTTTTCAGTTCAAACACCAGTTACGATCCTGATCGTCTGGCATTTGACCAGCAGAAGCTGCGGCAATTTTACCTGACCGAAGGCTATGCCGATTTCCGCGTGGTTTCGGCGGTCGCGGAACTGACGCCCGACCAGAAAGACTTCATCATCACCTATGTGGTCGAGGAAGGGGAGCGCTATGCGTTCGGCAAGGTCGATGTCGAAAGCCAGCTGCGCGACTTCGACAGTGAATCGATGACCAGCAATCTGCCGATGAAGACCGGCGATGTTTACAACGCCAAGACGGTTGAGGATACCGTTGAGCAGCTGACCGAGCTGGCTGGCCGGTTCGGCTATGCCTTTGCCGATGTCCAGCCGCGCTTCAGGCGCAATGCCGACGATCTGACCATGAATGTCACCTTCCTGCTGCGCGAGGCGCCGCGCGTCTATGTCGAGCGGGTCGACATCAATGGCAACACCCTGACGCAGGACAAGGTCGTGCGCCGCGAATTCCGGATTGCCGAAGGCGATGCGTTCAACTCGATGGGCGTTCAGCGCACCACCGCGCGGATCAACTCGCTCGGCTTTTTCCAGGAAAACTTCGAGGTCAGCCAGGTCGAAGGCAGCGCGCCTGACCGCATCATTCTCGAAGCCAATGTCGAGGAACGTCCGACTGGCGAATTGCAGTTTTCGGCCGGCTTCTCCTCGATCGAGCAGTTCATTCTGGCGGGCAGCATCCGGCAGCGCAATTTCCGTGGGCGCGGGCAGACCATCGGCCTCAGCGTCAATTGGTCGCAGTTTTCGCGTTCGGCGCAGGTCAGCCTGAGCGATCCGTTTATCTTTGATCGCAATATTTCCGGCGGGATTGATATTTTCCGGCGTGATTTCAATAGTTTCAATTTTAACGGCAATAATCGCAATACGACCTTCGAACAGTCGACAACCGGCTTTTCGGTGCGCGCGGGGGTTCCGCTCACCGAGTTCATGTCGTTGATTGGCAGTTACACCCTCAACTATGATGAGGTGTCTCTCGACGAGAATCAGTTTTTCTCCGATATTGATGGTGACGGGATACGCGAATGCGATCCGCTGCTGGCTGGGCGCTTCCTGTGCGATACGATCGGCAACCGCTTGAGCTCGATCGTCGGTCTCAGCCTCAATTACAATTCGCTGAACTCCCGCGTTCGCCCAACCCGCGGACGCTCGGCATCGCTCAGCAGCGAATTCGCCGGACTGGGCGGGGATGTGCGCTATGTGCGCTTTCGGGGCCGGGCGCAGCAATTCTGGAATATCGCCAATTCAGGCTTCATCTTCTCGGTTCTGGCCGAAGGCGGGACAATCTTTGCGTTGCAGAACCGTCCGGGGGCAGGCGTCGATGACGTGCTGCTGACCGACCGCTTCTTCCTGGGGGAACCGCAGATTCGCGGCTTTGCCATTCGCGGCGTTGGCCCGCGTATCCTGACCCAGCAATATTCGCGCGATGTCGATGGCAATCCGCTGCTAATTACCGATCCGGATCAGACCCGCGACGATGCGATCGGCGGGCGCAATTACTACCTTGGCCGCGCCGAGGTTGAAATTCCGCTTGGTTCGGGCGCGCGTGAACTTGGGCTGAGGCCGTCGATCTGGGCAGATATCGGCTCGCTATGGGGTGTGACGCAGCCGTTGTTGCAGGACAATCCCAACGGCGTGCAGCAGCGCGATGCGCAAGGCAACCCGATCTTCCTGACCCCGCGGCTTGATACAAATGGCGTTCCAGTCGTTCCGGGCGTGCTTGACTTCACCACCAACCCGCTGGCGCCCGATGGCACGACGCCCAATACCCCTTCGATCCGCCCCGGCAGCGCGATCAAGGAAACCTTTCTCGGAAATTCAGTCACTCCGCGCATTACCGTCGGGGTCGGGGTTAACTGGAACTCGCCCTTTGGGCCGTTTCGTATCGACATTTCCCGAACCATTCGCAAAGTCGATGGCGATGATGATCGTAGTTTTTCATTCAACGTAGGAACCCAATTCTGATGACACTTTTCACAAAGCTTCTTGCTCCCGCTGGCCTCGCACTTGCTGCGGCAGCTGCGCTGCCCGTCCACGCGCAGGTCGAAGGCCGCGTCGCCACGGTCGATATTTCGCGCACGATCATCGGCACCACCGCGTTCCAGACGGCCTATGAGCAGGTCAACCAGACCTACACCCAGCAGAACGACATGCGCCGCACCAAGGCGCAGGAACGCCAGACATTGCTCCAGACCTTCGACACCAATGGTGACAAGCAGGTTGATGATGCTGAACTTAGCGCCAAGCAGAACTCGCCCGATTTCGCCAAGCTGCAGACGCTGGAACAGGAAATCCAGGCACTCAACAACCAGATCGATGGTGCGCGGATTTATGCGATCGAACAGATCATCATGCAGTATGGCGCAGCCTTGCAGGAAGTGACCACCCGGCAGCAGATCAAGATGGTGATTGATCCCGGTTCGTTGCTGTTTGCCGTTCCGGAAGCCGATGTTACGCAGCAGGTGACCACCGCGCTCAATGCCAAGGTGGCGGCGGTCGGGGTGGTTCCTCCGGCGGGCTGGCAGCCGAGCCGCGAGGGCGTGCAGATCTTTCAGGAAATCCAGCAACGCTTGATCGCCGCTCAGATGGCTCAGCAGCAGCAAGCACAGCAGCAGCAGGCCAACACCGCCGCGCCGGTTGGCCGCTGAGGCCGGGCGTTTCGGCAGGAGGCCACTGATGAGCGATGCAGGGAGCACACCGGCACAGGTGCTGGATTATGATATAGGCAAGGTTTTGCAGGCGCTGCCGCATCGCTATCCATTGCTGCTGGTTGACCGGGTGCGTTCGATCACACTGGGTGAACGGATCCACGCGATCAAGGCCGTGAGCATGAACGAACAGTTCTTCCAGGGCCATTTTCCCGGCGCGCCGATCATGCCCGGCGTGCTCCAGATCGAGGCGTTGGCGCAGGCTGCCGGCATCCTCGGGATCGAGACAATGGAACTGGCGGGCACCGGCAAGCTGGTGATTTTCATGGGGATCGAAAACGCCAAATTCCGCAGCCCCGTGACCCCTGGCTGCCTGCTCGACCTGCATGTGGAATTCACCCAGAAACGCAGCCGGGTCTACAAGTTCAAAGGCGTGGCCAGCGTCGAAGGCAAGACCTCGTGCGAAGTCGAATTCACCGCGATGATGGTGGATAAGGTCTGATGGGTGCGCACCCGCCTCCGCGGGTGCTTGTCCTCGCTCACACGGCCTAAAGGCCGCGTCGCTGCTGGCGGCCAGTCGGCCTTGCGACGCCTGCGGCATCGAATCCTTTGATTCGCTGATGTCTTGTACTGGTCACGGTCGCGTAAGCGACCGCAAGGGCGACCGCCCGCCCGCAGCGCCGAAGGCGCGAGGATTTCGCGCGCCGGATGGTGTGCGGAAACAAAAACACCCGCTTGCCTTTCAAGGCAAACCCGGCTAGCGGCCCCGCTTCCCATTCATAGCAACACCGGTCGGTACCGGCGTCACGCTGCAAAGGAATACGTCATGAAGGCCGAAGGGCACCCCGAATACCACATGATCACGGTCAAGATGACCGATGGCTCGGAATATCAGACCCGTTCGACCTGGGGCAAGGAAGGCGACACGATGTCGCTGGAAATCGATCCCCTCAGCCACCCGGCCTGGACCGGTGGTCGTCAGCAGGTCAGCGAAGGCGGGCGTGTGGCCGCGTTCAACAAGCGTTTCGGCGGGCTCAGCCTCAAGAAGTGATCCAGCTTCATGCTGCGCAGCCTTAGGGATGCGTCAGCCAGGTTCGCGGCCCTTGGGCCGTGGGAGAAAGGCGGCCCGACGGGGTCGCCTTTTTCGTTTCATGCCGCGCACCTTATGCAATGCGTCGCAATCGGCCGCGCTTTCAACCGATCAAGCGCAATCGCCTCCCCGCATCTGGAGCAAGTTCCATAAGTGGCGTTGTCGATCCGGGCGAGGGCGAGGCGCACTTGCCGAGCCTCTGCGCGCAGCACATCATCGACGCCTTCCAGCGCCTCGTCATCAGCCAGATCAATCGCCTGTTCGGAGAAATCCGCATCCAGCGGATGACGCAGGTCATCTTCGATGTCTGCTGAACGCGCGGTCAATTCGGCCAGCCGCGCGCGCAGCTGTTCGGCCATTTTCGAATAATCTTCCATCATCCTCTCCACTCCTTTTCGCGATACCACTTGGTGATCACGTATTTTATGCCCTTCCTCACCTTCATCCCGTGATGCAGCGTCGCAGGGTTGACGCCGCCGGCTTCGCCATTCGGGCCATCGTCAAGACGGTTGTTCCAGCACAATAATTTGCCCGGTTCCGGCTGGAAGGTCTTGCCCGCCAGTTTGAACCGGGTAGCGCCGCCCGCCGCGACGTCATTGAGATATATCATGAACGTCCAGGTGCGCTGGCCCGACAATGCGCAGAACCGGGTGAAATCCTGCCCGCCCGGATCGAAGTAATCGGTGTGCGCCTTGAACTCCTGACCTTGCACGTAACGCTGGCCCTGCAATGCTTCGCCATAGGCCGGATCGATGCCCGAAAGCCGGGTCAGCATCGCCTCGATCCGTTGCACCGCAGGTTCATCGCCTGCAAGATCGCAGGTTTCGCTGGTGCGGAACGTGGGATCGCCATTATCGTCGGCGATGGTCGAGGGGCGATGATCGCGTTCGATCAGCGCGATCAGATCGGCGCACAGGTCAGGCGGGACGAATCGCCGCAGCTGGAACAGTTCAGCCATCGCAGAGGGCACGCGCTGCATCCCGGCTTGCGTCATCAGCCGTGCGGCCACGGAGTCGCGGGTCATGGTCATGACGGAACAGGATATATCGGCGCGGCTGCTTGGCAATGATTTCGGTGCCTGCGTAACAATCTTGCGTATGGGCGGCTGTAAAACAGTTTTCACTTCCCAACGGCAAGCCTTTATGCAAGAGGCGCCTCCCCGTCCTCAGCGCACTTGACCGCGCGCCAGCCATGCGTAAACCGCGCGCCTTGCGCGGGCTTGGCAGCGACCGGAAAGGTGGTATGCGGGCAGGGGCATGTGGCGATCGTAGCTCAGTTGGTTAGAGCGCCGGTTTGTGGTACCGGAGGTCGGGGGTTCGAGCCCCCTCGGTCGCCCCATCATCCCCTTCCTTGCCGATTTCGCCCGCGACTGGCAGGGGATTTTCACGCATGACCGCTTTCTGGGCCGAGCCTGATTTCGACGCGCACGAACTGGTGCAACTGGTGCATCATCAGGCGAGCGGGCTGACTGCGATTATCGCGGTGCATTCCACCCATCTTGGCCCGGCGGCTGGCGGCACGCGGTTCTGGCACTATGCACAAGCCTCGGACGCGATGCGCGATGCGCTGCGGCTGTCGCGCGGGATGAGCTACAAGAACGCGATGGCCGGCCTGCCGATGGGCGGCGGCAAGGCGGTGATTCTGGCCGATGAGCAGCGGATCAAGACCCCCGCGATGCTCGCCGCATTCGGTGATGCGGTTGAGGCTTTGGGCGGGCGTTACGTCACCGCCGAAGATGTCGTCATCACCGAAGCCGACATGGTCGCGGTATCGCAGCGCACCGCGCATGTTTCCGGCCTGCCGGTGGCGGGTGAGGGCAGCGCAGGCGGCGATCCCGGCCCGTTTACCGCATTCGGCATCTATCTGGGCATCAAGGCGGCGGTTCAGCACAAGCTGGGCAAGGATAGCCTTTCGGGCGTGCATATCGCGGTGCAGGGCACCGGCAGCGTGGGCGGCGGCGTGGCACGCTTGCTGGCAAAAGACGGAGTGAAGCTGACGCTGGCCGATATCAACACCGCCCGCGCGGGCGCGCTGGCACAGGAACTGGGCGCGGCGGCGGTTGCAAGCGATGCGATCATGACGACGCCGTGCGACGTGTTCAGCCCCAATGCGCTGGGCGCGGTGCTGAATGATGAGAGCATCGCCCGGCTCGATTGCCCGATTGTTGCTGGCGGTGCCAATAATCAACTCGCGCGCGCGGAGCATGGCGCGGTGCTGGCAGCGCGCGGCATTCTGTATGCGCCCGATTATGTCATCAATGCAGGCGGTATCATTTCGGTGGCGACCGAATACCTCGCGCGGCGCGATGGCCGCACGGGCGCTGTTGCCGAAGTCAACGCGCTGCTGGGGCAGATCCCCGGCAGGCTCGAAGCGATCTGGCAGGAAAGCGATGCCACCGGCGTTTCGTCCGATGTGGTTGCTGACCGGATGGCGCAAAAACTGATTGGGCGCGGCTGAAACGGCCCGTATGCCGGAAACGAACTGACCGATGCATGAATTGCAGTCTTGTCCAGATCGGGTGTAAGGCTACAAGCCCGATCAGACGCTCTTAGACATGCACATTTACGCCAACCCCACCCGTTTCCTGTCGCTGGCAAAGTGGCTGATGCCGCTCCTGTTCTGGGGCGGCGTGGTGCTGTCTGCGGGCGCGCTGGCATGGGGGCTGATGGCCGTGCCGCCGGACCGGCTGATGGGCGAAACCGTGCGCATCCTGTTCATCCACGTCCCTGCTGCATGGCTCGGCATGGGCGGCTGGGCCGGAATCGCGATTTCCAGCGCAATGCTGCTGATCTGGAAACACCCGCTCGCCGCGATTTCGGCGCGCGCGATTGCGGTGCCGGGGATGGTGTTTTGCGCGATCTGCCTTGCCACCGGATCGATCTGGGGCCGCCCGACCTGGGGCACCTGGTGGGAATGGGACGGACGGTTGACTTCGATGCTGGTGCTGTTGTTCCTCTATGCCGGCTATATCGCGCTGACACAGGCCACTGCGCGCGAAGGCGGATCGCCCAGGATTGCAGCGATTTTCGGGCTGGTGGGCGCGATCAACGTGCCGATCATCAACCGCAGCGTGGTGTGGTGGAACTCGCTCCACCAACCGCCCAGCATCACTGCGGGAAATAGCGCGATCGATGCGGCCTTTCTGGTGCCGCTGCTGGTGGCGGTGGTGGGTTTTTCGTTGTTGTTCGGGGCGATTGTGCTGATGCGGATGCGCACGCTGATCGCCGAACAGCAGGTCGAAGCGCGGCTGCGAAGGCGCGCACTGGATGATGATGATGCGCCTGCGTCTGGCGCCCCGGTAATCGAACAGGCCTGATGCGCGAACAGCTCAACCAATGGGATTTCGTGATCCTCGCCTATGCCGTCAGCGTGATCGCGCTCGCCGGGCTGATCATCTGGGCGCGGCGCGCTATGCGCCGGGCCGAAGCGCGGCGCGATGCCGCGCGGCGGCGCTGAGCGAGAGAGACCATGAAAGCCAAGCATCAACGCCTTATCCTCATCATCGCCGCGCTGATCGCGATTATCGGCGCGGGCCTGATCGCGGCATGGACGCTGCGCAATCAGGCGAATTATTTCTACCTGCCCGAACAAATGGCGGCGACCCCGCCTGACGTGGGACAATCGGTGCGGCTGGGCGGGATGGTGCAGCCCGGATCGCTCGCCACCGAAGCGGACGGGGTGACAGTCAATTTCATGGTCACCGGCAACACCGATGATGCGATCCCGGTGCGCTACAACGGCATTTTGCCCGATCTGTTCGTCGAAGGATCAGGCGTGGTGGCCGAAGGCAGCCTTGGCACCGACGGCGTATTCGTGGCCACCAACCTGCTTGCCAAGCATGATGAAAATTACGTGCCGAAAGAACTCGAAGGCATGGGAACCGCGCAAGCTGCAACGATGGCAGCCGATACCACAATCGGGCTGACCCAATGATCGCTGAAATCGGACTGGCCGCGCTGTGGCTCGCGGCTGCGCTGGCGGTGTTGCAGATGGTATCGGGTGCGTTTGCGCTGCGGGCGGCGCCGGGCGAGGTTAACCCGCTGGCGATCTATACCCGACCTGCCGCCGTGGTGCAGGCGTTGCTGGCGGGGCTGGCCTTCACGATGCTGCTGTGGGCCTTTGCGGTCACTGATCTGTCGGTCAAGCTGGTTGCGGCCAATTCGCATTCGATGAAGCCGATGATCTACAAACTCACCGGGACATGGGGCAACCACGAAGGTTCGATGCTGTTGTGGGTTGGTGTGCTGGCGCTGTCGGGCGGCTTGCTCGCCGCGTTTGAGCGTCGCCTGCCCGAACGCACGATGGGCGCGACGCTTGCGGTGCAGGGGTTTGTGGCGCTGGGGTTCTATGCGTTTTTGCTGCTCTCCTCCAACCCGTTTGAACGGCTTCCGGTGCCGGCGATGGAAGGTTCGGGGCTGAATCCGCTGTTGCAGGATATCGGCCTCGCGTTTCATCCCCCCACACTTTATGCCGGATATGTGGGGCTGTCGGTGGCGTTCAGTCTGGCGATGGGGGCGCTGATGACGCGCGAAGTGACCCCGGCGTTTGCCCGCGTGATGCGCCCCTGGGTGCTGGGCGCGTGGGTGCTGCTGACTTTCGGGATCACGGCGGGATCTTACTGGGCCTATTATGAACTCGGCTGGGGCGGATGGTGGTTCTGGGACCCGGTCGAAAATGCCTCGCTGATGCCGTGGCTGGCGGCGACCGCGCTGCTGCATTCGGTGGCTGTGCTGGCAGCGCGCGATGCGCTGCGCACCTGGACGGTCATGCTTGGCGTGCTGGCGTTTTCGATGTCGATGCTGGGCACGTTTCTGGTGCGTTCGGGCGTATTGACCAGCGTTCATGCCTTCGCGGTCGATCCCGAACGCGGGGCGTTTATCCTTGCTCTGCTTGGGCTGAACATTGGCGGGGCGTTCACGATTTTTGCCCTGCGCGCGGGCGCGGTGTCAGAGGGAAAGCGGTTTTCCGTCAGCAGCCGTGAAGGCGCGCTGGTGTTCAATAATGTGATGCTGTCGGCCATTCTGGCGATCGTGCTGCTTGGCACGCTCTACCCGCTGCTGACCGAGGCGTTCGATGTGCGGGTGTCGGTTGGCCCGCCATATTTCAACCCGGCGGGCGCGATTTTCGCGGTGCCGATGTTCATGGTGATGGCGGTTGGCCCGCTGCTGCGATGGAAGGAGGACAGCCCCCGGCGCATCCGGTCTGAATTGGTGCTGATCGCAGCCATTCTGATCGCGGTGATCGGGCTGGTGAGCTTTTTCGGACGGCTTCCTCTGTTGCCTCTGCTTGGCCTTGGCCTTGCCGCGGCCCTCGGCGTTGCGGCGTTCCTGCCGCTTCGCGGACGCAGGCTGACGCGGGTGCCGGTGGCGACATGGGGCATGGTGCTGGCGCATTTCGGGATAGCGGTGTCGCTGTTTGGCATGGCGAGCGAAGGCGCGTTCACGCAGGAACGCCTTGCCGCAGTGGCCCCCGGCGGCACCGAACAGGTTGGCGATTTCACCTTCACCTTGCAAAGCATAACCCCGGTGGCCGGGCCGAACTGGACCGCGATCGAGGCGCGCATCGCGGTCAGCCGCGATGGCGGCGCGCCGGTGATCCTTGCTCCGCAGGCGCGCAATTTCTGGTCGCCTGCGCAGGCCACCAGCGAAAGCGCGCTGCTGACCCGATGGGACGGACAGCTTTATGCGGTGATCGGCAATCAGGCCGCCGACGGGCGCTGGCAGATCCGCATGTGGTGGAAACCGTTTGTGACCTTCATCTGGTATGGCGGTTTGTTGATCGCGCTGGGAGGGGTTCTGGCGATTATCGGGCGCGTGCGGGTCGATATGATGCGGCGCAAGGCGGTCTCGCTTGGCGAGGAACGCCGCGCCGATCTTGATGCGCTGAGCGCACAGCCCGTGGCGGGGGATCAGGGCTGATGCGCAATCGTCTGTTGCTGTGGGTGCCGCTTGCGCTGCTGGCGTTTTTTACCGGGCTGGCGGGCTATATGCTCACACAGGATAAAAGCGAATTCACCCAAAGCGCGATGATCGGCCAGCCGCTTCCCGATTTCGCGCTCAAGCCCGCATTTGATGGTCTGCCGGGGGCCGCGCGCAGCGATCTGATTGGCGGCCAGCCGCGCCTGCTCAATATCTGGGCGAGCTGGTGCCTGCCCTGCATCGCCGAAGCCCCCCAGCTTGAAACATTGCACGCCCAGGGGGTCGAGATCGTCGGCATCGCCATCCGCGACCGGCCAGAGGACGTCGCCAATTTCCTCGCGCGCCATGGCAATCCCTATTCCCGGATCGGCGCGGATGATATTTCCGAAGTGCAGCTTGCCATAGGATCGTCCGGCGTGCCCGAAACCTTCGTGATCGATGCGGCGGGCGTGATCCGCTATCAGCATATCGGCGATATCCGCGCCGAGCATATTCCGCTGCTGCTGGCAGAGCTGGAGAAGGCGCGATGATCCGGGCGTTCCTTGCTTTGCTGGCGGCGCTGATTGCCGTGCCGCAGGCGGCTCCGGTATTGGGGCAGGATTCCATGCCGCCTGCGCCCTATGCCTATAACCAGCTCGACGACCCGGCGCTGGAGGCCAAGGCAACTGCTCTGATGCATACCCTGCGCTGTCTCAAGTGCCAGTCGCAGTCGATCGCAGATAGTGACGCACCGATGGCGGGCGATATGCGCCACCAGGTGCGCAGCCGCATTCTGGCGGGCGAAAACCCGGCGCAGATCCGCGCGTGGCTGATCGCGCGCTATGGCGATTATGTCAGCTATAACCCCGCGGTCAGCGCGAGCACATGGCCGCTGTTTGCGATACCGGTGCTGCTGGTTCTGATCGTGGCGGCCGTGCTGTTGCGCAGGCTGGGCAGGCGACGTGCGGATGCGGGAGATGCGCCATGATCGGCGGCTGGCTTGCGGTGGGCGCGCTGGCAC
>JBGSKN010000334.1:0-2958 GCA_041741215.1 Erythrobacter sp.
GCGCCGGTCAATGATCGCGCGCTGATCGGGGACGCGCCGGGGGTTCACGCCAGAACGGCCCGCATCAGCCCGCCGCTGCGGCGGTTGGCAATGCGGTCCACCCGGATCAGCGGATCAGACCGCCGCGCCGGCATCGGTATAACGCGCCTTGACGGTGCGCTTGTCGATTTTCTGGGTGCCAAGCCGGGGCAGCGCATCCTGTGTGATCCAGATCTGGTGTTCGAGCGGCACCTTGAACGGCGCGATGCGTTCGAGCAGGAATGCGCGCAGTGCGGCTGCATCGACCGGATCGCGACCTTCCTTCATCCGGTACACCGCCGCCGGCACTTCGCCAAAGCGTTCATCGGGCAGGCCGAACACCGAACATTCGCCGATATCGTCATGCGCGTAGATCGCGTCTTCCACCTCGATGCAGGTAATATTCTCGCCGCCGCGGATGATGATGTCTTTCTTGCGGTCGACGATGAACAGGTAGCCGTCTTCGTCGAGATAGCCCAGATCGCCGGTGCGGAAAAAACCGTCGTCGGTAAAGGCAGCCGCAGTCGCCTCGTCGTTTTTCCAGTAGCCGCGGAAATTGGCGACCGAGCGGATGCAGACCTCGCCCACCGCGCCGCTGGCAAGTTCATTGCCGGCCTCATCCAGAATGCGCAGATCGACCATCGGTTTTGATGCGCGCCCGGTCGAACCCGGCTTGGCAATATAATTCTCGTTGAAATTGCCGCAGCCGATCGCGTTGGTTTCGGTCAGGCCGTAACCCAGCAGCGGGAAGGCGTCGGGGAAGGCTTCCTTGATCCGGGTGACGTGTTCAACCGGGCGCGGCGCGCCGCCAGCGGCAAAGCTCTTGCATGCCGACAGGTCGTAATTTTCGCGGTCGGGGTGGCTGGCGATTTCATAGCTCATCAACGGCACGCCGACGAAATAGGAGACCTTTTCTTCCGCCATCAGCCGGATCGCCAGCCCCGCGTCCCATTTGGGCATCAGCACCAGTTTGCGCGCGATCGCGAAGCTTTGCAGCATCAGCGGCACTTCGCCGGTCACGTGGAACAACGGCACCGCAACCAGCGCGCAGGGCTGATCGTTCAACACCGCGCCCTGGCTTTCCAGATGCATCTTGGCCATCGCGCTCTGGGCGACATAGTTCATGATGGCGTTGACAACGCCGCGATGATCCGACCACGCGCCTTTCGATTTGCCGGTCGAACCCGAGGTATAGAGGATGGTGGCCATGTCGTCCGGGCCAAGGGCGGCCAGCATCGTCATCGCCGCACTTGTGCCTTCGGGCACGCGCCAGATCTGCGCAAGGCCGTGCGCGGGCTGATTGCCGTGGCTGAACAGCGCCACACGGGCCGGATGATCGCGCCCTTCGATCCGCGCCGCGCGGCCTTCATCGGCCAGCACCAGCTTGCATTCGGCCAGATCGATTGCGTAGGCCAGTTCCTCTCCCGATGAAAAGCCATTGAGCAAGGTTGCGCAGCCGCCCGCCATGATGATCCCCATATAGGCGATGATCCAGTTGGCCGAATTGCGCGCGGCGATCCCCACCCGGTCGCCCTTTTCGATCCCGTGATCGCGCACCAGACTTTCCGCCACGCAGGTGGCCGCCGCATAGGTATCGCCAAAGCTGAGCCGCAAATCGCCATCGACAAGGAAGGGGGTTTCCTTGTTCTGATTGCTGAAATGGGAGAAATAATGCGCCAGTGACGGCGGAGCGGCGACAAAAGCGGGCATCTCTGCCCCGTCACGCACAAATGGCGTGGTGGCAAATGGCTGACCCGGTGCGGTCAGGCCGTTGACGATCGCTTCAAGCGCATTGTCCAGTGGGGTGGGCATGCGGTGTCCTTCCTCTCTCATTTATAAAGAAGACCGGGGCACATGGGGCGCGTCCCGGACTTCGTGTCCCAAGCCTTGGCGGCGACCGAGCGCCCCTTCCCCTGCCCCGCGCGCTGTGCCAGAAGCGCCAACGCAACACCAACGCAATAAGGGCCATGTCCGGCCCGCCGATACGACTTTCCATTGTCATTAAGAGGTTCGCCCCGTGCTGTCACTACTTGCCGTAAGCGGCGCTGCCGATCCGATCTACTGGGAGCAGCTGGGCCTCAGACCGGGGATCGATCTGGGGTTTTTCACCCTGCGGTTCTATTCGCTGGCCTATCTGATCGGGGTGATTTTTGCCTATTGGCACACCTCGAAAATGCTCAAGCAGCCCGGCGCACCAATGGCGCAGCGCCATGCCGATGATCTGTTTTTCTATTGCACGCTGGGGGTGATTATCGGCGGGCGGCTGGGCTATGCGGCGTTCTATACGGGGGGCGATACGGGGATTCCCAGCGCCTTCACCGATTTTTCGGGCGATGGCTTTGTCAGCTGGAAATTGCTGCGGCTGTGGGATGGCGGCATGGCGTTTCATGGCGGGCTGCTGGGCGTGGCGGCGGCGATGGCGTGGGTTTCATGGCGCGACCGCTTAAGCTTTATCAGGGTGGTCGATTACGTCGCGGTCGGCGTGCCGATGGGGATGCTGCTGGGCCGGCTGGCCAATTTCATCAATGGCGAGCTGTGGGGCCGGGTGGCCGACGTGCCTTGGGCGATGGTGTTCCCCGCCGCCGATGAACTGCCGCGCCACCCCAGCCAGCTGTATCAGGCGGGGCTGGAAGGGCTGGCGCTGCTGATCATCATGATGCTGCTGTTCTGGAAAACCCGCGCGCGCTATCGCCCCGGCCTGCTGGCGGGTGTATTCACGCTTGGCATCGGAATTGCGCGCTTCGTTAACGAGTTTTTTCGTCAGCCTGATGCACAATTGGCTGACTTTGCCGCCCGCACCGGGCTATCGATGGGCCAATGGCTGACTATACCGCTGATACTGACTGGGTTGATTGTCGTGTTCTTCGCGCTGCGCAAGCAGCCGCTGGCGAGCGGGGGCGTGCAACCGACCTGACCGCCGGGCCGGGGGCTGGCGGTGCG
>JBGSKN010000335.1:0-3111 GCA_041741215.1 Erythrobacter sp.
GCCCGCTGCCGCGATTGCCGCTGCCCGTGCCCATCCCCGTTCCCGCAGCGCCGGTGCCTGCGCCCGCATCAGCCGCGCCGGATTCGCTCGCGGTGCCGGTTGAAGACGCGCGCGGTAGCGGGTCATCCTGTCTGATCCTGACCTTGGGCGGCTGGCTGCTCACCGGCTTTGCCACAGCCTCGCGCCCCGGCGCTGCTTGCGCGCCTTCATCGGGTTCAGGTTGATTTTCGGGCGGCGGCGGATCCGGCGGCGCGGTGATCGTGACCGTGAAGGCCGACACCACCCCGCGTTCGACCGTGGCGGTGAAATCCGGGGCCAGCGCGCGGGCAAGGCCATAGAGCGCGGCAAGGTGCAGCACCACAATAGCCGCGATCAGCGGCCAGCTGAACCGTTTGCGTTGTGCGCGAAAGCCTCTCGCATTTCCCATCGACGTAACCCGCTCCGCGATTGCTCCATTCTGGACGAAGTTCCGTCCGCAAGCGCACAGGTGCTTCTATATCAGAGCAACGATATTTTGCGATGGAGCGCAGGATCAAGCGCGCACTGGATCATCAAAGCGGCACCGTTGATGCAATCGGCGGTGCCAAAATTGACTCCGTCGGTTCAGCAATGGGCGCAAACGGCGGGCGGCAAGCTGCGTCTTTTGACCGGGTGAGCCTGATTTGGGCGGTGATCGGCGGCGCGGGTTTTCTGGCGCTCGCCTGGCTCAGCCTGCTGCTGGCGCGTCCTGAAACGCATATCAGCCCGGTCTGGCTGCCCAATGCCTGCGCGGTCGCCTTCCTGCTGCGCGCGCAGCTCCGCAGCGAAATCCCCTTCCTGCTGGCCGCCTTCGCTGCCGGGTTCGCCGCCAATGCGCTCGTCCAGATGCCCTATCATGTCGCACTGGTATTTGCAGGCGCCAACGTGGTGGAAATCGTCGCCGTTCTCATGCTCACCCGGCGGGTGGTGAACACGCGATCGGACATGAACCAGCTGCCAGACCTGGCGCGGTTCGTATGGGCAGGCGGCTTGGTCGGGCCGGTGCTTTCGGCGCTTGTTACCGCGCCGGTCATGGACGGCAGCCTTGATGCGATGCGCAGCGCTGCGACCGGCTGGTTCCTCACCAACAGCATGGCGATGGTGCTGATCGTGCCGACAGCCTTGCTGCTGTTCGACCGGATCAAGGGACGCCGGCCCGCGGCTGCGGGGCATCCGGTGGAAAGCCTCGCATTGTTGATTGGCGGGATGATCTGCACGTTTCTGGTGTTCAGGCAGGACTATTATCCGCTGATCCTGCTGATTCAGCCGATCACATTGATGCATGCCTTCCGGTTGGGCAGCCTTGGCAGCGCGCTGCATGTCGGCGCGGTTGCGATGGTGGCGGGGGTCATGACCTGGGCCGGGCTTGGCCCGATTGCCGCAGTCGGCGGCGCGGGGGGCATGAGCGAACTGCATCTGTCACAGGCTTTCATCGCGGCAAATTTCCTGACCGGCCTGCCCGTGGCGGCGATCCTTGCCGGGCGTGACCGGATGACCGCCGCCCTTGAAGCAGGCAAGCAGCAGATCGATTTGCTCGCTGACAATATCACTGATGCGATCCTGCGTTACGATATGGAGGGCGTGTGCACCTATGCCTCGCCCTCGGTCAGCGCGGTGTTGGGGGTGTCGCCGGAAACCCTTGTTGGCAACCCGATCGGTGCGCGCCTGCACCCGGATACGCGCGACCTGACGATGCAGGCGCTGGGCCGCTTGCTTGGCGGGGTCAGCGAAACCGAACGCCTCACCTATCGCCGGTTTTCCGACGGCCCGAATGGCGAGCCGGCCTATCTCGAAGCGAATTGTGCGGTGGTGCGCAACCTGCAGACCGGCGCGCGCGAAGGCGTGGTGGTGGCCGCCCGCGATGTGACCGAGCGGGTCGAGCTTGAAGCGCTGCTGACCCGCGCGCGCCGTCTTGCCGAAAACGCAGCGCAGGCCAAATCCGCTTTCCTCGCCAATATGAGCCACGAAATCCGCACCCCGATGAACGGCGTGCTCGGTTTTGCCGAACTGATGTTGCAGGGCGATCTGGCCGACGATCATCGCCGCTTTGCCGAATTGATCGTGCAATCGGGCCGGTCGATGATGACGTTGCTCAACGACGTGCTCGACCTGTCCAAGATCGAAAGCGGCCAGTTCACGATCGATCGCGCGCCGGTGAACCTGCACGAAAGCCTGGCCGAGTGCGCCGCGCTTCACCGGCTGGCCGCCGAAAACAAGGGCCTGACGCTCGATTTCGCATGGGGCACGGGCGAGGAACCGGGCCAAGGCGGCACGGCGGCGCAGCTGCCCTGGATCATGACCGACGGATTGCGCCTGCGCCAGATCGTGCTCAACCTGATCGGCAATGCGGTGAAGTTCACCGAAACCGGGCACATTCAGCTCAATTGCACTGTCACGCCGAACGACGTGCTGGTGATAGTCACCGATAGCGGGATCGGGATCAGGCCGGACCGTCTCGAATCCATTTTCCACCCCTTCACACAGGGCGAGGCGGACACCGCACAGCGCTTTGGCGGAACCGGGCTTGGCCTGTCGATCAGCCACCACCTCGCCGCGCTGCTGGGTGGCAGGATCGAGGTTGAAAGCCAGCCGGGTCAAGGGTCGCGCTTTACGCTGATCCTGCCCGCGACACTGGTGCAACCCGCCCCCCGCGCCGAGCCGCCGAAACAGGTCAGGCCCGCCGACCTGCCGCGCGCCACGCGCATCCTGCTGGTTGAGGATCATGACATCAACCGCCTGCTGATGACCGAAATGCTGGAGCGTTGCAGTCAGGACGTCGCGGTTGCGCATGACGGGAACGAAGCCATCGCGATGGTGATCGATTCGATCATGCGGGGGCGGCCCTATGATCTGGTGCTGATGGATGTGCAGATGCCCGATTGCGATGGCTATGCCGCCACCCGCGCGATCCGGGCCGAGGGGATCGGGCCGGGATTGCTGCCGATCATCGCGCTGACCGCCAACGCCTTCCCCGAAGATATCGCCGCCGCGCGGGCAGCGGGGATGCAGGGGCATCTGGCCAAGCCGGTGGCCTTCGCGCAGCTGGCGCGTGCCTTGCAACGCTGGCTGCCGACGCGGATTGTCGAATCGGGC
>JBGSKN010000336.1:0-2522 GCA_041741215.1 Erythrobacter sp.
GGATGACGGCCTGACCGTGGTCGAGGCTGACACCGGGGCCGATGACGCCGCACCGGCTGCGGACGAAGCCCCTGCCGAAAAGCCCAAGCGCAAACGCGCGCCCCGCAAGACCAAGGCAATGCTGGCAGCAGAAGCTGCGGCGGAGGAGGCGCAAGCTGCGGCTGCACCCGAAGTCGAGGTTGCGCCGGAGCCTGCCGCTGCGGTTGAAACAGCCGACGAACCCGCAGCCGAAAAGCCCAAGCGCAAACGCGCCCCGCGCAAGGCCAAGGTGGCAGAGGCTGCTCCGGCAGAGGTATCAGAGGTAACGCAGCCCGCGCCTGACGCTGCGCCCGCAGCCAATGAAGCGGTTGATGCTGTTGACGCCGACGGCAAGCCGCGCCGGGGCTGGTGGCAACGCACCTTTGGCGAATAGGCCAACCGGCGTGATCCGAAAGTAAACGGGCGGGAGAGGGCAACTTCTCCCGCCCTTTTCATGCCAGTTTGCGCGCGATCCCCCACTCCATCCATCCGGCAAAGCGCGGCGATTTGGGGGTATAGCCATCACCCAGCGTTTCAACCGCAAAACCTGCATCCTGCAAAGCGCCGGTGATCGGACGGGTGAGGTGACATCCCCCGGCCAGCTTTTTCCACGTTGGTTCAATGCGTTCCTGCCAGCGGCGCACACCGGCATCGGGCGCGCGACCATGTTCGAGGAACAGCGCCTGCCCGCCGGGACGCAAAATGCGCCGCAATTCGCGCGTCACCTGCGCCGGATCATCCACCGAACACAAAGTGAAGGTGCAGACCACGCAATCGAAACTGCTGTCAGCAAACGGGATCGCTTCGCCGCGCGCGGCGCGCAAATCTGCCGCCCAGCCCTTGGCCTGCGCCGCCGCGCGGGTGCTGGCCAGCAGGCCTTCGTGCGGATCAATGCCGGCGTAGGATGTAATGGATGCCGGATCGTAGAATTCGTGGTTGATCCCGCCCCCGCAGCCCAGTTCGAACACATCCCCGCGCGCCAGCGGCACCACCGCTGCGCGGCGCTTCATCACCTGGCCCTGACTGCAGGCGCAGGTAATCAGCTTCGGCATGATCGTCGCTTCGTACCAATTCTTCAGGCCCATGGCGCTTCCCTTCCTCGGCGGCGGAGCGGCCACCCTTACGCAGGTCTGGCAGGTTGGGAAATGGCGTTTTGCGCTGGCAGGAGGGTGAAATGATGCTAGCCTTGGCCAATGACCAACCCCGCCCAGCCCACACCCGCGTTCCGGTTCCATCCATTGATATGGGGGCTGGCAGCGGCGGCATTGCTGGTGCCCGCCGCAGCCATGCTGATCACGCGCGAGGTCAATTGGGACGCGGGCGATTTCGCTGTTTTTGGCCTGATGCTGGCGGTGCTTTGCATGGCGGTAGAAGCGTCCTGCCACTGGCTTGCCACCCCCTTGCGCCGGGTGGCCGCGATCATTCTGGCGGTCCTGGCGTTTCTGATCGTCTGGGCAGAACTGGCAGTGGGCCTGTTCGATTAATCACCGCGTCCCGATCAACCCCTGTTCCAAAGCCTGCAACACAAGCCAGGCACCGCCCGCTTGCCACCACCGGATCAGGCGTTAGTAAGGGGCAACTTCATACAGGATCACATAATGGCGACCTTCACTCTCCCCAAGAACTCCAGGATCAACAACGCTGGCAAGGTGCACAAGGCGGCCAAGGACGCTGGGGGCGGGCGCGTTAAGTCGTTCAAGGTCTATCGCTATGATCCCGACAGCGGCCAGAACCCGCGTTACGACAAGTTTGAAATCAACCTCGACGAATGCGGGCCGATGGTGCTGGACGCGCTGTTCAAGATCAAGAACGAGATCGACCCGACGCTGACCTTCCGCCGTTCCTGCCGCGAAGGCATTTGCGGATCGTGTTCGATGAACATGAACGGCAAGAACGGCCTCGCCTGCACCACCGCGATCGAGGATCTCAAGGGCGAGATTCGCATCACCCCGCTGCCGAGCATGGACGTGATCAAGGATCTGGTACCCGATTTCACCCATTTCTACGCGCAATATGCCTCGATCCGCCCGTGGTTGCAGACCGTTACGCCGACCCCTTCGGGCAAGGAGCGGTTGCAATCGCCCGAGCAGCGCGAACAGCTTGATGGCCTGTATGAGTGCATCCTGTGTGCCTGTTGTTCGACCGCGTGCCCATCCTATTGGTGGAACAGCGACAAGTTCCTCGGCCCGGCGATCCTGCTTCAGGCTTACCGCTGGCTGGCGGATAGCCGCGATGAAATGACCGGTGAACGGCTGGACGATCTGGAAGACCCGTTCCGCCTCTATCGCTGCCATACCATCATGAACTGCGCCAATGTCTGCCCCAAGGGCCTCAGCCCGGCCAAGGCGATTGCCGAAACCAAGAAAATGATGGCCGAACGGGCGATCTGATCCGGTGATATTGAAAGACGAAGCGTTCGAACACGGGCCAGACCCGGATAACCCCGGCTGGCGGCACTGGAACCTCAAGGATCACACGTTGTTCAACGGCGCGGTGATGGGCAA
>JBGSKN010000337.1:0-4479 GCA_041741215.1 Erythrobacter sp.
GGCAGCACCTTTGGCTGGGAGCGTTACACCGGGCGCGACGGCCTCAATATCGGGATCGACAGCTTTGGTGCATCGGCCCCGGCGGGCGATCTGTTTGCCCATTTCGGCTTCACCGCGGAGGCTATCGTTCCGCAAATCCTGAACAAATTGAACAGCTAAGCAGGAGTTATTTCTATGGCCACCAAAGTTGCCATCAATGGCTTTGGCCGCATCGGTCGGTTGGTCGCGCGCGCGATTCTTGAACGCAGCGATCACGATCTCGAACTGGTCGCGATCAATGATCTTGCCGATGCCAAGTCGAACGCGCTGCTGTTCGCTTACGATTCGGTGCACGGCCGGTTCGGCGGCGACGTGACCGCCGATGGCGATGCGATCATCGTCAACGGGCAGCGCATCGCGGTCACCGCAGAGCGCGATCCGGGCAAGCTGCCGCACGGCGAAATGGGCGTGGACATTGTGCTCGAATGCACCGGGTTCTTCCAGTCGGACGAAGCCAGCCGCCCGCACCTTGCCGCCGGGGCCAGGCGCGTGGTCATTTCCGCGCCGGCGACAGGCGTGTCCAAGACAATCGTTTTCGGGGTCAATCACGAAACGCTGACGGGGGATGACGGGATCATCTCCAACGACAGCTGCACCACCAACTGACTCGCCCCGGTGGCCAAGGTGCTGAATGATGTGATCGGGATCGAGCGCGGGTTCATGACCACGATCCATTCCTACACCAATGACCAGCGGATGCTCGAGCAGATCCACAAGGATCTGCGCCGCGCGCGGGCCGGGGCGACCAATATGATCCCGACCACCACCGGCGCGGCGCGCGCGGTCGGCCTGGTGCTGCCCGAGTTGAAGGGTAAGCTGGATGGTTCGTCGGTGCGCGTGCCGACACCCAATGTCAGCATGGTCGATCTGGTGTTCGTGCCGAGCCGCGATACCTCGGTGGAAGAAATCAACACGGCGCTGAAAGCCGCTGCCGACGGCGCGATGAAGGGCGTGCTCGATTTCACCGATCAGCCGCTCGTCTCCTCGGATTTCAACCACTATCCCGCCAGCTCGACGGTCGACAGTCTCGAAACCAGCGTGATGGACGGCAGGCTTGCCCGTGTGGTCAGCTGGTATGACAATGAATGGGGCTTTTCCAACCGGATGGTCGATACCGCCGGGGTGGTGGCGAAGTTCCTGTAAGCATTATCCCCCCGTCGGGGCGGATCGGAGTGAGCAATGCCCAAGTTCAAGACCCTCGATGATCTGCCCGCTGACCTGACCGGCGAGGTCGCGCTGGTGCGCGTCGATCTCAACCTGCCGATGAAGGACGGCTCGGCCACCGACCTGACGCGGGTGGAGGCGGTCAGGCCGACCATCCTCGAACTCGCGGGCAAGGGCGCAAAAGTGCTGTTGCTCGCGCATTTCGGACGTCCGGGCGGGCAGCGTTCATCGGTGTTGTCGACCAGCATGGTGATCGGCGATGTCGAGAACGTGCTGGGCAAGGAGGTCATGTTCATCCCCGAAATTGCCGGGCCGGTGGTGGAACAATCGATCGGCATCCTTCGCGCGGGCGATATCGGCCTGCTCGAAAACACGCGGTTCTGGCCGGGCGAGGAGGCGAATGATGCTGCGCTGGCACAGGCAATTGCCGCGCACGGCACGCTTTACGTCAACGACGCCTTCAGCGCCGCGCACCGCGCCCATGCGACCACCGAAGGCCTGGCGCACGTCCTGCCGGCCTATGCCGGGCGGTCGATGGAGGCTGAACTGAAGGCGCTCGATGCGGCGCTTGGCAATCCCGAAACGCCGGTTGCGGCGGTGGTCGGCGGGGCCAAGGTTTCAACCAAGCTTGCCGTTCTCGAACATCTCGTGGGCAAGGTGCAGCACCTGATTATCGGCGGCGGGATGGCCAATACTTTCCTCGCCGCGCGCGGGGTCAATGTCGGAAAGAGCCTGTGCGAACATGATCTGGCCGCCACCGTCACCCGGATCATGGACGAGGCGGAGCGCGCAGGCTGCACCGTCCATCTGCCCTATGATGTGGTGGTGGCGAAGGAATTTGCCGCTAATCCGGCATCCTTGCGCACCTGCAATGTCCACGAAGTGGCCGCTGACGAGATGATCCTCGACCTTGGCCCGCAGGCGACAGAGGCGCTGGCCGATGTGCTCAAGACCTGCCGCACGCTGGTGTGGAACGGGCCGTTGGGCGCGTTCGAGACCGAGCCGTTTGACACTGCCACCGTCGCGCTGGCGCGGACGGCGGCGGCGCTGACGCTGGAAGGATCGCTGATCAGCGTGGCAGGCGGCGGGGATACCGTAGCGGCGCTGGCACAAGCGGGCGCGGGCGATGATTTCACCTATGTTTCAACCGCTGGCGGGGCCTTCCTCGAATGGATGGAAGGCCGCGTCCTGCCCGGCGTCGCCGCGCTGGAAGGCTGATATGGCCGAGGCTGCTGCTGAAATCGAAGCCCTTGCGCTTGGCGTCATGCGCGCCTGGGTCGCGGGCGATACCAAGACAATGAAAAAGGCGACCGCGCGCGATTTCATGCTGATGGTCGGCACGCTTCCGCCGCAATTGCTCGACCGGCCGAGTTTTCTCGCCGCGATGGAGCGGGGCTTCGCCTGCACGAAATTCGCCTTTCGTGAAGTGTTCGTGCGTCAGCATGGCAAAGCTGCATGGCTGGTCGCGGGGGCCGATTTGCAACTGCGGCTGGGCGGTAAGGAGTGGTCGGGCCCGTTTCTTGTCACGGGCCTGTGGCGGCGCGGCAGCATTTCGCGCAGCTGGAACCTTGCCGAGCTGAGCCTTGCCAGGCTCGACGAAGCTGACCGCCTCGCCGATAATGTGCGCGCCTTGCAATTGTGGACGTGAGCATGAGCGAAGCGGTTGAAACCAGTTACGGCCAGCTTTCCACCGTGGAGAGCGGCGAATTTGCCGGGTGGCGTTACTGGCAGGGCGATCCGTTCGAAACCCGTTCCGGCCCGTTCTATTACCGCCGTGAAGACGACGGCGCCTATGTCAGCGCCTTTCGTGCCGAGGCGCGTCACATGAACGGCGGCGGGTTCATGCATGGGGGCTGCCTGCTGACCTTTGCCGATTTCGCGCTGTTTGCCATCGCTACTGACGAATTGAACGGAGACCATGCGGTAACGCTCAATCTGGCGGGCGATTTCCTCGGTTCGGTCAGCGACGGCGCGCTGGTCGAAGCGCGCGGCGAGATAACGCGCGGCGGGGGCAAGACGATTTTTGTGCGCGGACTGATCACCGGGGATGGCAGACCCGCGCTCAGTTTCACCGGGATAATCCGGCGATTGTCGCGGCGCTGAACACCCGCTGACCCCAATTGTGCATTCGCAGCATGGGTGGTTGCAGCGGTCCGCCCCTGTCGCTATGGGCGCGGGCGAAGGGCTTTGCATAGGTATGCACAGCCATGCATCGCGCTGCTGAGCGGGCCCGCGCACTGCCGTTACGCCATTGGAGAACGCCGCAATGAACACCCACGCCATGACTGTTCGGATCGCCACTGCGCAAGGCTTTATCGCCGCGCTCGATCAGTCCGGTGGCTCCACCCCCAAGGCGCTGCGCGGTTACGGAGTTGATGACAGCGAGTGGTCGGGTGATGCCGAAATGTTCGCGGCGATCCACGCGATGCGCGCGCGCGTCATCACCTCGCCGTGTTTCGGCAGCGGCAAGGTGATCGGTGCGATTCTGTTTGAAAAAACGATGGATGCCGTGGTTGATGGCGTTGCAACCGGCGATGCCCTGAAAGCGCGCGGGATCGTGCCGTTTATCAAGGTTGACCAGGGCCTGACTGACGAGGCCGATGGCGTGCAGTTGATGAAGCCGTTGACGAACCTGCCCGCGCTGCTTGAAAAATCGCGCGCCGCCGGGATGTTCGGCACCAAGATGCGTTCGGTGATCAAATCGGCCAACCCCGCCGGGATTGCCGCGTTGGCCGCCCAGCAATTCGAGGTGGCGGCCCAGATCAACGCTGCGGGCCTGATGCCAATCATCGAGCCTGAATATGACATCACCGCCGCCGACCGCGCTGAGGGTGAGGCAATCCTGCTCGCCGAAATCACCAAGCGCCTCGACGCGCTGCCCGAAGGCCAGCAAGTGATGCTCAAGCTCTCGATCCCGGCGACCGCAGGCCTTTACACCCCGTTGGTGAGCCACCCCAAGGTGCTGCGCGTTGTCGCGCTGTCGGGCGGCTTTTCGACCGATGATGCCTGCGCGCGGCTGGTCCGCAACCCCGGCATGATCGCCAGCTTCAGCCGCGGACTGTTGCAGGATCTGCGCAAGGGCCAGTCGGACGCGGAGTTCGACGCGGTGCTGGGCAAGGCGATTGATCAGATTGCCAGCGCCAGCTGTTCGGGCTGAAGGAAACCGATTTGGCCGTTACCCCTGCAACACAGCTCTACCTCATCTCGCCGCCCGATGTCGGGGGGGATTTCCCGCAGCGGCTTGAACGCGCGCTGGCCGCGGGCAAGGGTCTGGTC